>JAFGDC010000088.1 GCA_016932295.1 candidate division CSSED10-310 bacterium | reverse complement strand
GCAGGAAGGGATCGTCTGGATATCCCTGGAAAACGCCAGCCAGCAGAGCTACGTGACACAGCAGTTGACCAACTGGGGAGTACCGCTTGCCAATATCCAGTTTCTGTTGACGGCCAGCGATTCCATCTGGATGCGCGATTACGGACCATCCTGGATTTACGATGGGAACGGGACACGATCCATCATCGATTTTGACTACGACCGCCCAAGACCCGACGATGATGCGTTCCCCACCTGGCTGGCCGGCCACTGGGACATGGATGCCTATGCCACGGATCTCATGTACGAGGGCGGTAATTTCATCGCCGACGGGTGCGGAACCTGTATGGCTTCGACCCGGATCTACGAACAGAATGCGTTCCAGTATACCCGGCAGGAGGTGGATCAGGTCATGTCGGATTACTTCGGGTGCGACCGGATGATCGTGTTGACCAAGATGACCAACGACGGCACCGGTCACATAGATATGTTCTGCAAGTTGCTGGATGTCGATACGGTACTGGTGGGTCAGGTGAATTCCGGACACCAGGATTACGCGATCCTCGAAGGCAACGCCATGGTGCTGGCCAATGCCTTCGCATCCAGCGGAGTGCCCTATGAGGTGGTGCGGATACCGATGGGTAACAATTATCGAACCTATACCAACTCGCTCATTTTGAACGACAAAGTGATCGTGCCATCGTACTACGGGGGAACCGGGCTGGATGCCCAGGCACAGGTCGTATACCAGAGCGCCATGCCGGGCCACGAAATGGTGATGGTGGATTGTGCGTCCATCATCAATGCCGGCGGTGCCGTTCATTGCATCACCATGGGGGTGCCCGGTGATCTGCCGCCGGAGCCAACGATGACACCTTCACCGACCGCCACCGTGATATCAAGCCCGGCACCGTCTCCGATAGTGTCCGCAACTCCGGAACCGAACCACAGTCCGATCCCCACCCCGACTCCCGAATCTCCCACACCTGTTCCAAGCGTCACCCCGCCGGCCACCGGGGTGATTGTCACTCTGGAAATGCCAGGCGACCGGTTTTCTCCCGGCGACGAGGTCTGGCTGCGCGTGGATCTGGCCAACGACGGCCCGTCGGTGGGTTCGGCCGTGCTGGTGGTGATGCTGGATCTCGAGATGGGGATGTATTGGTTCTATCCCGGTTGGATACAGTATCCCCCTTGTTTCGATTACGCGGTGGTGGAGATCCCCGCCGGCGCTGTGTCTTACATGATCCTTCAGCCGTTCGATTGGCCGGATGGCATGACCGGGGTTTTCGAGTCAGCGCATTTCTATGCCGCGATACTTTCCGATGATTTGACTGGACTTGTAAGCAATCTGACGCAATGGGACTTCGGTTGGGGTCCTGAATAGAACCGCCGGATTCGTCATTTCGGGCGGCGCGCGTTGACTGCACGGCTCGGTGAATCACTACAAAGAAGATAGACAAAGTGACGAAAAATTGCTACGATGAATGACCGTTGATGACGGGAGGAGGTGACTGTGGAAACCAGGCGGGTGTATTTGGATCACAATGCAACGACGCCGCTGCATCCAGAAGTGGAGCGGGTGATCATGGAAAACCTGGGGACCTTCGGCAATCCGTCCAGTATGCACAGTTTCGGCCGGCCGGCGAGGAAGTTGGTCGAGGAGGCGAGGGAGCGCACGGCGGGATTGATCGGGGCGAGCGCGGGCGAGTTGATTTTCGTGGGCAGCGGGTCGGAGGCGAATAACACGGTCCTGTCCATTACGGGGTGCCAGCGGACGGAGTGTCACTGCGTCTCGGATGCCAGGCGCCAGGGGATAGTGACCACCAGGATCGAGCATCCATGTGTGCTGGAAAGCGCCAAGTGCATGGGACAGCAAGGAGTGCCGGTGGCGTTCCTGGACGTCGACCGGACCGGTCGGATAGATCTCGGGCAGGTGGCTGAATTGGTCACCGGGGAGACCAGGCTGGTGTCGGTGATGTTGGCCAACAACGAGATCGGGACGATCCAGGACATCGCCTCGGTGGCGCGACTGGCTCATGAACGCGGTGCGCTCATGCACACCGATGCGGTGCAGGCGGTGGGCAAGATACCGGTGGATGTGAAGGCATTGGATGTTGATTTTCTTACCATATCCGCGCACAAGCTATACGGACCGAAGGGAGTGGGCGCGCTGTACGTTCGCGAGGGCGTACCTTTTTGCCCGATGATTCGAGGTGGGCACCAGGAGCGAGGCCGCCGTGCGGGGACGGAGAACACGCTTGGGATTGTGGCCATGGGCAAGGCGGTGGAGATGCGTATGCTGGAGATGGCAGCCGAGGAACCTCGGTTGCTCGATTTGAAAGCCCTGCTGCGCGCCGGCTTGGTTGAACGGATCCCGGACATTCACTTTAACGGGCATCCGACGGAGAGTCTGCCCAATACGCTGAACGTCTCATTCGAGGGGGCCGAGGGCGAGGCCATCATGTTGTACCTGGATCTGGCGGGAATCGCGGTATCCACGGGTTCGGCTTGTGCGTCCGGGTCTCTTGATCCGTCACACGTGTTGCTGGCTGCGCAGCTTACCCCCGAGCAGGCGCACGGCTCGGTGCGCATCAGCATGGGTCGGGGCACGACCAGAGAGGATATCGACTATTTCATCGCGCAGGCGCCGCCTATAATCGAACGCATACGGGCGATGTCGACGGCGTACGGGAGGAGGGTCTGATGGCATCATCGGGAGATTGGGTCTACTCGGAGGTGGTCAAGGAACACTTCATGAATCTCAAGAATATCCTATGGGGTGACGAGAAGTTCGATTTCGACGGACGTGGAGAAGTGGGTAATGTGAAATGCGGCGATCAGATGGTGTTGTTCATCAAGGTGGATGACGACAAGGGAGTGATCACCGACTGTCGTTGGAAGACTTACGGTTGCGCCAGCGCTATCGCCAGCACCTCGATCCTGTCGGAAGCGGTGAAGGGAATGACGCTGAAGGAGGCGTTTAATATCTCGCCCAAAGACATCGCGGCGAAACTAGGCGGATTGCCGGAAAACAAGATCCACTGCTCCGTGTTGGGTGACAAAGCGCTGCGGGCCGCCATCAATGACTATTACCAACGCCAGGGATTGAAGGAAATGGTGGTGGAGGAGAAGGCCCGGCTGGTCTGCCAGTGCATGAATGTGACGGATCATGAGATCGAGGAGGCGGTGCTGGAGGGGGCGAGGACCTACCTGCAACTGCAGGAAGCCACCAAGCTGGGAACGGTGTGCGGCCAGTGCGAGGCGGAAGCCCGCCGGTTGCTCGATTGGTACACGGAGCAGCACTTCAAATAATCGCCGATCCGATTGGAACGCGGAGCACCGCTGGGTATCCCATGACCCTTCATGCGCGGGATTTCGGCATTGCCGTCCGCGGACACCAGTCGATACGTTCATTGTGCCTGAACCGGGTGCCTGAACCGAGCCGCCATCGTCCCGGTTCGGGATCGCCCCGGGTCCATTGACTGGTCTCTTCACACTATATTTGACTTGACTGTAGTTTGATTAATCTATAAATTTGACCATCCTAATCAATTGCTGATTGGGGGAGGTTCGATCATGTCCCGAGAATCGATTCAGCGCACGGTTGAAGCGATCTGGACACTCAACAACAGGATCATGCATCACCTTCGAAATCACGCCTGCGCCGAAGTGGCGGCCATCTTCGGGTCCCTGCCGCCGGGAGACTTGTCACACCGCCAGGCACGGATGATCGGAGTGGTGAAGGAGCTATGTGCTGAACACGTCGAAGGGATTTCCCTCAAGCGACTGGCCCGTGAATTGCGGGTGACCACGCCATCGGCATCGGTGATGGTGGATGGCCTGGTGAAATCGGGGTACCTGGAGCGAAGCATCAGCGCGGATGATCGCCGGGCGGTCCGGATAACACTGTCGGCTTGTGTTCGCCGCCATTTCGAGGTTGGTGACCATGCGCTGTTTTCCAGGCTGGCCGATCTTGCCGTCGTTCCGCCGGGTGATCTGCCGGACCGTTGGCTGAGCGTTCTGGAGGAGGTCAATGCCGCCCTGGGGGGAGAAAGTGGCGAGGATGATGAAGGTATGGATGATTGAGGGAAGGTCGGCCGGCGGTGACCACCGGCGCCAGGCCGGTTGCGCTCCGCCGGATGCATCCAGGATTACGGGGAAGAGTGGATTGTTTCCAGTCAGAGAGGAAGCATGAAGAAACACAATGCCGGATTGCTGACCGGTCCCGTCAACGGTTCGCTGCTTCGCATGACGCTCTCCATGATGATTGGTTTCATCGCCGGCGCCGCTTTCAACATCACGGACACGTACTGGGTTTCCCTTCTCGGGACCAAGGCACTGGCTGCCATGGGATACACATTCCCTATCGTTATGTGCGTTCACTCACTGATTATGGGCGTCGGTATCGGCACGGCGTCGGTGGTGTCCAGATCGATCGGCGGGGGAAATACGGACGAGGTGAAACGGCTGAGCATGCATGCGCTGTTGTTGGGGTTGTTTGCGGCGATCCTGTTTGTGTGTGTCGGTCGCCTGAGCCTGCATCGCCTGCTCGTCGGATTGGGGGCGGAAGGTGAGATACTGGCCATGGCGTCCCAGTACATGACCATCTGGTTCGCCGGAATCATCTTCGTCATAGTGCCCATGCTCGGTAACAACGTGATCCGAGCCACGGGCGATACCCTGACTCCAAGCATCATCATGACCGCCGATCTTGGTCTGAACGTCGTGCTCGACCCGCTCTTCATCTTCGGCTGGGGGCCGCTGCCGCCCATGGGGATCGAGGGCGCCGCGCTGGCTACCGTGATCAGCCGGGCGTTCTCCCTGGTGGCCGGATATTACGTCCTCGACCGGTGGAAAGGATTGATCACCTTCCGCAACCTGGCGCTGCGCACCATGTTCTCCTCGTGGCGGAGGATCCTTTACATCGGCGTGCCCACCGGCGCCACCAATATGTTGACGCCGGTCACCGCCGGCTTCATCACCAGGGTGGTGAGCGGGTTCGGCACCGAGACGGTGGCGGCGTTGAGCGCCGGAACCAGGATCGAGCACATGGCGGTGATTCCGATCCTGGCTCTCGGCGCTTCCCTGGTTCCCTTCATCGGGCAGAACTGGGGCGCCGGCCGGCTGGATCGCGTCATCCGCGCGCAAGCCCTCACCTTCAGGTACTGCATCTTCTGGGGTATGGCATTGGTGATCGGACTCTCTCTGGTATCGGGCACACTGGCCGGTGTCTTCACCGGGGATCCGCTGGTTCTCGAGTCGTTGAGCCTGTATCTGACCATCATGCCGGCGGCGTTCATGTTCCGCGGTCTGGCCATGACCTCCAACAGCGGCATGAATGCCGTCAACCGCCCCCTCGACAGTTCCGCCAACACGATCCTCCGCCTCATCATTGTCCAGTGGCCGCTGGTGCTTGTCGGCGCCAGGTACTTCGGATTCCGCGGCCTGTTGTTCGGCGTGGTCCTGTCCGAGATACTCACCGGTCTGTTCGCCGCCGCCTGGGTGCGGCGTCTGCTGCGCAAACTGGGCACACAGAGCGCGGCGGCCGGCCCTGCGCCGCTCCGCCGGCCGGCATGAAAACCTTACCCCAAGGGTGGTCTCGTTCTTCCTGCTACGCAACAGACGTTTGCGCAGATCCATGGCGGTTTGTCATATGCCGTTTCCTGTCGGCTCTTCAGACACCCATCGGGAAAACATTCTCGAGCGCCTTGCAGAGGGCATCCTCGATGCGTTCGGCATTCTCGGGTCGTTGGGTGATCGTATCTGCATCAGTCACGGTGTAAGGGGTTTTTCTGATTCCCGGAAGATGGAACTCAGAGATCGGGATGTAGTGATTGCGCATGATTCTTAAAAGCTGCGGCAGAAACACCCGACCGTAGGGATTGGTGAACTTGCAACTGGCCACGGCATTGGCGACCTTTATAAAGTACCTGGGGTTCATTTCTCTCCAGAATGGTTGAGGATACGCATTGTACCCTTTTCGGGTCGCCTGGATCGTGTGATACTCCAACAGCGTGATCACCGCCGCCCAGGCATCACCCAGGCCGGTGGTGTCATACCCCTCACTGAATCCAGGTATGGCCTTGGCGAAGGAAACATGGTCATTCCTGTCCAGGCACATGCTGCCATGCTTGCCCAGCGTCAGATAGAGATTGCCTTCCAGTTTCACCGCTGTTCTGAGTATGTCCAACGATTCGATGGCCTTCTTGAGATTCAGCACATTTTCGGTTATCGGATTAAAGAGACCCTGGATACCGTCCAGCGTTTTCTTCGCCTCGATTTCCGCTGTTTCACCGGATTCCTCCGGATTGTTGGCTTGCTTCCATAACTCACAGAGTTTTCCCGCCACCTGTTGAGTGTTTTCAGGTCTGAAGAGCTGGTCATCTTCCTGTGGCAGCAGTCTTTTTAATCGCTCCCGTTCATGTCTGAGCAACATTTGTATGACAGGTATATAGAATTTCTTTCTTTTGCTTGAATGCAAAAAAAGTGTACACATGAGGCTTGCCAGTTCAGTCTCGTTCATGAGTATGGAGAATCTTTTTATAAGATGTTGGAATCCTTTTTTGACAAACATGGTATCGACGTGCTTCTGATTAGTCTTGGTCATGGCGATGATGCCACCGAGTACTTCATTGTTCTGTTGATCGTCATCCTCATTTTCGAGTTCGTTCCATTTTTTTAAAAGTTGACGGAGCAGTTCAGGATCTTCCAGTGAATTGATCATGAGGTAAATATTTTGGTTTTTAAAATTTTCATCGACGAATGACGTCACCAGTCGATTCCATTCTGATTTGTTGCCTGCCGCGGGTTGTTCCCTGATTGAGTAGTCAAGCTGGGGTTTCGCTCCCCTGAGGACGATTTTGTCCTTCAGTTGAACCCTGGGACTGGAAACCTGGCTGATAACCAGGTTACGCGCCGGCAGCAACGATTCATTTCGCCGAATCATGCCGTCGCGGCACAACGCGAAATCGATGTTTGCCTTGGCAAGCGCCCATTCAATGACGTTCACTTCAGAATCGTACCGTTTCATGAAGTTCGACACTCGTCTTATCGCGTCTTCACAGGGCATCTTCGGTTCCAGCGGACTACCAGGGATTGGTTCCCCTGAACGGTCCTCGTCACCGCCGGTGAATGTGCCTTTCCAACTTGAATCTGCCAAGATATCGTTCAATTCCTGTGCCACTTTGTTTAATACCCAGTTATGTGAAATCGCTGAGAATTTGACATGCCCGGTCAGTTCAACCGGCGACATGTCCCTGATGGCCATGGCCACGTTCATACCGCCGCCCCCCCAGTTCACCCGGCTGGCGATGGTGGATATCGTCACCTTTTCATTCATCGGTTCGGAGGCGAGATCGTACTTCCTGCCCGGGACCAATTCGCATGCTTCATCTATCGGCGTACCGTCATCGACGATTCTCAAAGGGAATTTCACCTTCTGCCCTCTGACATCCACCTCCAGTTCGAGTCTCGGATGCACCCGCAGAGCCTGGCCTTCCACCTTGATAAGATCCCTGATGGGAGTTCCCGTCGCGCTCGCCGCCGTGTAATAATCCTCCAGGTTCAATTCCACCGTCACGTCCAGAACATACTGCCCCACGATCCATAGACACATCGTTCAGCCTCCCGCATTCAGGTTTTCGGTTTTTATAACACACCGCCAGGAATGTCGTAAACGGCTTGGCAGGATGGTTTTCGGCGCCCCTCAGTCATCTTCGCGCGCCAACCCTTTCCGCAGTCAGTCAAGCTTTATCCACAGGATGTAGGCACCTTCCGGCGTTCCCGTTGTACGAAAGATGTCGGTATTCGGTTACAGGAGCGTACACTCGAGCCAAGCATCTAAGACCCACTATCCATCGCGAGGCTGTGGAGGAGGCGCCGGTGCACGGTCGGCAGGTGGCGCCATTCCGGCGGCAACGTCTGCATCAGCCGGCCGGCATGATGCGCATCCCGGTG
This sequence comes from candidate division CSSED10-310 bacterium, assembly GCA_016932295.1. The sequence goes on along the minus strand of JAFGDC010000088.1, from coordinate 1,580 downwards.
CGAAATGGCCAACGGGTTCGCGACGACTGTTGCAGGATCTCCAATTGATCCCATGTTGAATTTGATTTTCTCCGGATTCTTCTCTCTGGTAAACTGGGCAAACAACCTGGAGTGACCATGAGTGACAAGCGCCATGTCGTATTGATTCGCCCGCACTACATCATCGATCCCCGGCATCGGGACAGGCCGATGCTCTCCATGTCACTTCTCTGTATCGGCGCCGTCCTTCAGGAGGCCGGATACCGGGTCGAATTAGTGGATGCGCCTTCCGATGACTCCTACATGGAGGCGATCGACCGGCTGGCTCCCGGGGCGCTGTTCGCCGGCATCACCGCCATGAGCACACAGATACCGGACGGCCTGAAGATCGCGGCCCGTTTACGCGAGATCGCGCCGCAGCTTCCCATCGTCTGGGGTGGAGTGCATCCCAGTCTTTTCCCGGAGCAGACCGCGGACAGTCGATACTGCGATGTAGTGGTCATCGGCGAGGGCGACGAAACCATCGTGGAACTGGCCGCGGCCATCGATGGGGATGCCGGCTTCACCGGCATTGCCGGCATCGCCTTTCGTGATGGCGACGGCGTGATCCGGAGAACTCCTCCGCGGGAGCCGCCCGACATGGATGCACTCCCACGGCCCGCCTATGAATTGCTCTCCCCCGGGCAGATTGCCCTGCTGTCGGCTTATACGCCGCTGGCCGTCGGCAACGCCACGTTCATTCACGCGGGGCGCGGCTGCCCCTACCGGTGCTCATTCTGTATCAATCCCGCCAATCCCTGGACCAGGAGGCGGCACCGCCGGAGGAATGCAGCGGCTATTCTGGACGATATCTCGTTCCTCATGAACCGGTACAATATCCAGACATTCGTCCTGGAAGACGACGATTTCTTCGCCGACCGTGTGCGTCTCAAGGAATTCCTGCGGGAGATCCGGCGCCGGGATATGCGGTTCTTCTGGCAGGCATCGGCCCGCGCCAGCGATTTTGGAGACCACTATATTGATGACCGGTTGCTGGAGGAAATGACCGGAGTTGGCTTGATTGTCCTTGGGGTGGGTGCCGAGAGTGGTTCTGACAGGACGCTGCGGTTACTCAAAAAGGACATTTCCGTTGACCAGATACGCCGCACCGTGACGATGTGCCGCGGTCATGCCCTGACCCTTGTGCTGTCTTTCATGATCGGCCTGCCTGGTGAATCCCGCTTCGACATGCTTCAGACCCTGAAGGAAATCGATCGACTCGACGCGCTTTCCCATAATGTCTATCTGGGCGGCCCATACCCGTACCGGCCATATCCCGGTTCGGCACTCTTCGAGATCATCGCCGCGGAGCACTCGTTCATGCCGGAAAGCCTGGAGGCCTGGTCGGAAGCGGCCGGTCAATCCGAGGAGGCCATGGACGGACATTGTTTTCCCTGGTCACAGGCGCCTGCCCTGGTACTGTATGCGGCGGTGATGGTTCCTTTCATATTCGTAACTTCGCGTCATGCCAGCGTTTCCACCCTGGGAAGCCTGCGACGCGCCGCCGGCAGGTGCTGCCATGCCGTCTACCGGTTTCGGATCCGCAACGATATATGGTCCTT
>JAFGDC010000087.1 GCA_016932295.1 candidate division CSSED10-310 bacterium | reverse complement strand
GACTCAGAAAACCGTCACGATCCTTGTTGACAGCCAGGTGCACCGACGGAATCGCCAGCCCGCCGAGAGAAAACCCCTGCGCGCCGATCCGTCCCTCACCCTGACCGATGCCGATCAGACGCTGGGTGAAGCTTTCATGGAATTCAGGCGGAAACTCACCGCCGCCGCTCGGCGTCACCCACCTATCATAGCGATCGGTGAGCATCAGATTGTACGTATCATTTTTTATGCGGCAATCCGCTCGCACATCCATCTCTACCTCCCAACGGATCTCTTTCTCCGACTCGATGCGGACCCGCCAGGTCTGCTCGATGGGCATCGCCTTCCAGCGGCCCAGGGCGGTGAATCCCCGATCGTCATGCGCCAGGACTTCCCATGCCGCCAGCATGGAAGGCTGCCAGGTGGTGGCGGAAACCAGGTAGGAGTGGCCGCAGAAGTTCTTGGTCAATTCCACTCCCCGCCAGAACAGGATCAGCTTGCCCTTCTCGAAGATAACCGACAACCGGTCAAGCGAGATGGTGGTCAGTCCCATCCTGGCGCCGACGAACGAGAGATACCGGGAGGTGATGGTCTCCCGGTCGCCTTCTTCCACGATCCTGCCTTCCCGCAGCCAGTATACCCTCGAGCAGATGTCGCGGATGGCGCTGAGATCGTGCGAGACAATGAGGATGGTCCTGCCCTGTTCGCGGAATTCCTGGATCTTGGCCTTGCTCTTGCGCTGGAATTCCTCATCGCCCACCGCAAGCACCTCATCGATGATCAGGATGTCTGGATCGATATGCACGGCAATGGAAAAACCCAGTCTGACATACATACCGGAGGAGTAGTTCTGAACCGGCGTATCGATGAACCGGCCGATCCCGGAAAAGTCCACTATGTCATCGAAGATGCGGTCGATGACCCGCTTGCGCATGCCCAGGATGGCGCCGTTCAGATACACGTTTTCCCGCCCGGTGAGATAGGGATGGAATCCAGCGCCCAGTTCAAGGAGCGAAGAGATGACGCCGTTGACGGTCATGACGCCGGTGGTGGGTTGCGTGACGTTGGACAATATCTTCAGCAATGTGGACTTGCCCGAGCCGTTCTCGCCGATGACACCAACGCTTTCCCCCCGAAGGATATCGAGATCGATCTCCTTCAACGCCCAGAAATCCACCTGTGGCGGCCGCCGGCGCAGGAGATGCCTGACCAGGTCCTTGGTGAGGAAGCGCCGTTGGTCGATCCGGTATTTCTTGCCGATGCCGCGCAGCGAAATGATGGACCCGCTCATCACACCAGGTCCGCGAAGGATCGCTCATGGCGTTCGAAGACCACGAATCCGAACGCCAGGATGATCAGCGAAACAACCAGCGCATACAGCAGCAGCACGATGCTGGGGGCGGCCTGTTCGTAAAAAATCCGGCGGTACAGATGAATGATCCCCGCCATGGGATTGAGATGGTAAACCAGGTATGCACCACGCCCCAAGTTTTTCTCAATGAAGGAAGCCGGATAGAAAACGGGAGATGCATAGAAGCCGAACATCAGGACCAGCTCCTTGATGTACTTGATGTCGCGGTAATACACCGTGAGGCTGGAAAAGATCAGCGAGATGCCAGCGGTGAACATGACCTGGATGAGTAGGGCGACCGGCAGCAGCAGGATCCACCAGGACAAGCCGACATGGAAAAACAGGAGGAACGGCGCCAGAATGCACAAGGCCACGCAGTAATCGAACAGGTTGGAGGCGATCTGGGCCAGTGGGATGATTTCACGGGGGAAATAGATCTTCTTGATCAGACCGCCGTGATCCACGATAGAAGTGGTCGTATAGTTGAGGGACAAGTTGAAATAGGACCAGGGTAACAGGCCGATCAACAGGAAGGCGGGGTATGCCCTGATCTCGAAACGGATGACGAAAGTGAACACGATGGACAGAATGATCATCTGACCGAGGGGAGAGATGATGGCCCAGAGGAAGCCGAGGGAGGAGAAACGATACCGGATCTTGATATCCTTGAGGGCCAGGAAAAAGAGTATTTCCCGGTGCTTCAGAATATCGGCCAGATGGCTTCGCAGGCGGGTGATGGAACGGCGCATCTAGTTGGCTCCACGTCCGGAAATCACCACGGGGATGGTCTTCAACAGAATCCAGACATCCATCAGCAGTGAACGCTTACGAATGTAATAAATATCGTATTTTACACGCTCCGTCAAGGACAGCGTGCCACGGCACATTATCTGCTGAAGACCGGTTATCCCCGGTTTCACCTTGAGCCGCCGGCGCTGCCAGATATCGTACTGATTCACGAAACAGACCTCTTCCGGGCGGGGTCCTATGAAGCTCATCTCACCCTTGAGCACGTTGACAAGCTGGGGTAGTTCATCCAGGCTGCTGCGGCGCAGAAACTGGCCCACCCTGGTGATGCGCGGGTCATTGGGCATCTTGAACACCGGCTCCTCGCACGATGCATAGGCCAGCAGTTCGTCCCTCTGTTCCTCCGCATCCGCCACCATGGTCCTGAATTTCAACATATGGAAGGGTTTGCCATCCTGGCCGGCGCGGAGCTGGCGGAATATCACCGGTCCGGGGCTGTCCCGGCGGATCAGCACCGCGATCAGAAGCCACAGCGGCAGGGATAGCACCATCGTCAAGCCGGCCGTCACCAGATCGAAGGTCCGCTTCACTGCCAGTGACAGTTCGTTCATTGGTTTTTCCTTGAGGGCCACCAACGGTATTCCTTCCAGTTCGTAGACATCGGCGTAATCGATCAACAGGTCATAGACCGTCGGCACCATGATCAACCGGATGCCGTGCTGTTCGCACAACGAAACCATTTCCAGCAGCTTGTAATGCCCGATATCGGTGCGCGCCAGAACGATCTCATCGATGGCCCGTTGTTCCATGAGCTGCGGTAGATCCTCCAGGCGGCCCAGAGATGGTACGCCCGGCAGGGGTTCCGCGGCCCCATCATCCCCGTCGACGAAGCCGATGATGCGGTAGCCCAGACCCGGATTACCCACGATCTTTTCAACCACGAAGCGAGCCATGCTGTTGTTTCCCGCCACTACTACCCGCCTGGTGTCGAAATTCCTCTGGTGCAGGGCGCGGGACAACTTGCGCAGGCTCAACCGGAATCCAACGATCAGGAGACTACTCAGGATCCAGGCATAGAGGATCACCAGGCGCGAGTAATTGAATCCGCCGGTAGGCCGGTAAAAGAACGTGAGAGAGAGCGCGACGACGGTACCGAACGTGGTGGCCTTGATGATCCGGTATATTTCATCGATGAAATCACTGGTGTGCTCAAACTTGTACAATCCCATCAAATGAAAGGTGAACAGCCATACGTAGGAGATGAACACCAGCGCTTTTGAATATGCTCCAAAGGGGGCGATGGGATGGACACCGCCCAGATTGGAACCCACCTCCTGGTAGAATCGCAGCCAATAGGAACCGATGAAGCTGAGGTTGAGCAGCAGGAGGTCACCGGTGATGACCAGGATCGCCCTGAGCCAACCGCGTTTCATGACGGGGTCCTCCGGAGCTGGGAGACTGTTCCCCACAACAGGCCGAGGGTCAGCGCCAGGGCCCGGACGAACAGAAAGAGGGGTGTGAGCAAAGCCGCTGCCGGGTCGGCCGGAAATGAACCGAGGGCGGCCGGGATCGTGGCGGCGAGAAACAATCCACAGCCGGCCAGCAACAGGCCGCTGCCCCAACCGGCAAGCCGGGCGGCGATTCCCGCCAGGACTATCACGGCCAGCACCATCTGCAGCTTGAGCATCTGCGGTGTGTGCGAGTCGCGCACCGCCTTTCCGGGGTGGCGGCGCAACAACTTCACCTTCCAGAACCCGATGTTGAACTTTTTCCGGGCATATCGGAACAGGGTCGCCGCATGCTCGTGGGTGACCAGGGCGCCGGGCTCAAACACCATGCGCAAGCCGGCCGCCGCGGCGCGGAAGGAAAACTCCTGGTCTTCCACGCTGGCGCCCGGGTATGACTCGTCATACCCCCCCAAGGCCAAGAAGTCGTCACGGCGAAACGCGGCCGAGTAGGTGTCGATGAAGTCGATGGAAGAAAACCGCGCCATGCGGCGGTATTTGGCTTCATACTCCTGCTGGACAAAACGGGCGATCAGGCTGGATTGACTGCTCAAGTAAGCGCCCTTGACACCAAACACATCGGGATCGACGAAAGGCGCGGTCAAGCGCTCGATCCAGTCCCGCTCAGGCCGGCAATCGGCATCGGTGAACAACAGGATGGCGCCGGCTGCTGCCCGTGCACCAAGATTGCGGGCCGCCGCCGGACCGCTGGATTCCTGCCGCAGCACCCGTACGCCGTGCCGATCCGCGGCACCCCCGGTTCCATCCGTAGAGCCGTCATCCACCACGATCACCTCGTACAGCGCTCGGTCGATGGTCTGATCCTCCAGCGCCCGCAAGGGGACCCCGATCCCGGTCATGTGATCACGGACCGGGATGACCACCGAATACTTCACCATGGTCTCAGGAGTGCTACCCTGGGGCATGGCCTGGCTGACTTCCCTTGAACAGGTGCTTGTAAAACGTCCGGAACGATTTCAGCGTGCGCTGCGCCTCGGTGGGGTGGCGCAGCGTCTGCCACAGTTTGAATACGAGGTAACGCGGCCGCAGGTAATATTCCCGGCGCGCCCGGTCACAGAACGCCACCATGTCTGCGGCGGACAACCCAGGAAGATCCACCACGCAATTGTGCATGCCGTCCGCACTGAGCCATGCACTGAAATCGGTCGTGGTAAGATAGCCATTCTCCTTTACCCATTCATATGCCACGGTGCCCGGATACACCATGATAGGGAAAAATTGGGCGGTGTCGGTGTTGAGGCTCTTGGCATACTCCAGTGTGGCGCGCATGGTGGCGGGGGTCTCACCCTCGTTGCCTACCAGAAAGCAACCGTGGACCATCACTCCGGCCCGCTTGGCATCGCGCACGAATTGCCTGGCCCGGGCAAGAGTGTTGCGCTTCCGCATGTTGGCCAGCAATTCCTCCACGCCGCTCTCGAAACCCACGCACAGCAGCCGGCAGCCAGCCCGCTTGAGCGCTTTGAGCTGGTCGAAATCGATCTCGGCGCGCGAATTGGCGGTGAAGGTCAGGTGCAGGCCGGCCGAGGCCAGCAGATCGCAGAACTCCATGCAGCGTTCGCGATCCACTGTCAGGGTATCGTCCTCGATGAATATCTCCTTCACCTCGGGAAAGGTCTCCTGGATATAGCGAAACTCCTCCACCACCTTGCGCACGTCCCGGTAGCGGCACTGATGCCCGCACTGCACCTGCGGATACACGCAATAGGCGCAGTGATGCACGCAACCACGCCCGGTGATGATGGTCATCATCGGCCAGCGGGCAATAGAGTAGAAATAATCGCTCGGCTTCAGAAAATCCTTGTACACGCTGCTCACGAACGGCAGCCTGTCCAGGTCCTGGATAAACGGACGGTGGGGATTGACCTTGATTCCCCCGGCATGCCGCAGCGCCAGCCCCGCCACCTCGTGCACACCGTCACCCCGCGCCAGGCGATCCGCCAGCTCCACCAGCGTATCCTCGAATTCACGCATGGCCACCGCATCCACCGCATCGGAAAGGGCGATGCTTTCCGCCGGCAGCGCCGAGACATGCGGTCCCACCAGCACCACGTAAGCGCCGGGACAGACGGCCTTGATGCCCCCGGCACAGGAAACATCGCTGTAAATGCTGGGTGTACTGGTAAGAAGCACCACCAGTTCAGGTTGAAACTCACGAGCCATGGCAGCCACCGCCGCGCCATCCCAACCCAAAGTAACGCCGTC
>JAFGDC010000086.1 GCA_016932295.1 candidate division CSSED10-310 bacterium | reverse complement strand
ACCTATATGCGGACTGACTCGCCACGACTGAGCGAGGAGAGTCTCGCTATGGTCCGTGGGCACTTGTCGGAGGAATACGGCCCCCAGTACGTACCCGAACGCCCCAATGTCTTTCCAGCCAAGAAAAACGCCCAGGGCGCACACGAAGCCATCCGCCCGACCGATGTGGCGTTGACGCCTGATGTGGTCACCACCTACCTGAGCAGGGAGGAGTTGGCGCTGTACCGGTTGATATGGAACCGGTTTCTGGCTTGCCAGATGACGCCTCATCGCCTCCTGACCACCACCATCAACGTGACGGCGAATACCATGGAGTTCCAGGTGAAAGGTTCTCGCACAACCTTCCCGGGGTTCACCAGGGTATATTCCGAATCGGGCGATGAAGCGACGGATCAGGAGTCCAAGGATGGCGATGTGCTACCCGCGGTAACGAAAGGCGATGTTCTGGAGCTGCTGAATGCCGAATCACAGCAGAACTTCACCAAGCCACCAGCGCGCTATTCCGAAGCCAGCCTGGTTAAAGACCTGGAGGAATCCGGCATCGGGCGCCCATCAACCTACGCCGCCATTCTTCAGATCATCAGGAACCGTAATTACGCGACTGTTGAAGACAGGCGATTCAAACCCACTGAACTGGGTATCCTGGTGGTGGACATGCTGGTTGAAGGGTTCCCCACTCTGATGAGCGTTGAGTTCACCGCTCAATTGGAAGAGGAATTGGATGAGATCGAGGATGGCCGGCTCAAGTGGATCGAATCGGTGGCCAGTTTCTATGCGAGCCTCGAGCAAGCCTTGATAAAGGCGACGGATGCACTTCCCAATATCAAACAGCAGGTGCAGGAAACCGACATCACCTGTGACAAATGCGGCGCCGGCATGGTCATCAAGTGGGGCGCCAGGGGTAAGTTCCTGGCTTGTTCCGCATTCCCTACCTGCAAGAACACCATGGAGTATCGCCAGGACGAGAATGGCAAGGTCGAACCGATCCAACCGGAAACCACCGACCGCGCCTGCCCACTGTGTAATGCCCCCCTGATCGAGCGGCAGGGGCGCTACGGACGGTTCCTCGCCTGTTCGCGGTATCCCGAGTGCAATCACTCTCAGCCCTTCCCCATCGGCATCTCCTGTCCGGAACCGGCGTGCCCGGGGGAAATTGTCGAGTTGCACGGCCGGCGCAGGCGACTTTTTTATGGGTGCTCGCGGTATCCCGATTGTCAGCTTCGACTGTGGCAGAAACCGGTCGCGGAAACCTGTCCCCAGTGCGGCTACGGAGTGCTCGTTCGCAGCAGGAACAAGAAAGGTGAACACCTGTTGAGCTGTCCGCGCAAGGAGTGCAGGTACACCAGAATGGTGGAGGATGACCAGGACACGTAAGCTGGAGAACGCAGTCGAACGGTACATCAGCTACCTGCGTGACGAGAAAAGCTACAGCGCGCACACGGTCCGCGGGTACAGTTCCGATCTGAACCAGTTCCTGGCGTTCCTCTCCGATCTGCGCATGGCCGCGGTCACCGAGATCACGGTGCAGGACATCGACCGCCACGACATCCGCGCGTATCTTGGGCATCTCTATTCCAGGAGGCGGCAGAAATCATCCATAGAACGCAAGGTGTCCGCCATCCGCTCATTCTTCGGGTTTCTCATCCGCATCGCCTGGCTGGAGTCTGATCCGACCGCACTGATCCAGTTGCCCAAGAAGGAAAAACGGTTACCCGAGTTCCTTGAGCATTCCCAGGTGGATCGCATCCTGGCCGGCGTGAGCGCTTCGCAGGAGGCGCTCATGTTAAGAAACCTGACAATGCTGGAATTGCTGTATGGGACAGGCATCCGAGCCGCCGAACTTGTCGGTCTGGACCTGGAGCATATTGACCTGGAAGGGGCGGTGATCCTGGTGTTGGGCAAGGGGAAAAAAGAGCGAATCGTGCCGCTTGGGTCCTACGCGATCGCGGCTGTCAAGACATATCTGCCGCACCGTCTGACGCTCCTCCGCAAAGCACGGCGGCGGGTGGAGGGCGATCCATTGCTGCTCAACAATCGTGGAGGACGGCTGACAACCAGGAGTGTGCGCCGGATAGTGGAGAATCTTCGCAAACGCCTGGGACTCGATCAGCATGTCACACCTCATACATTCCGCCACACCTATGCCACCCACCTGCTGTTGGCGGGTGCCGATCTCAAGTCGGTGCAGGATCTCCTGGGACATGAAAGCCTCTCGACAACCCAGAAGTACACCCACCTCGGTATCGAGCACATCATGGAGGTGTATCGCAAATCTCATCCCAAGGCCAAATAAACGGTCCAGGCAAATGACAACCGGCTGGAACCAGGCGTCTTCTTCCCCTTCCCCTTGACGGACATCTTTCATACTATTGTTCCGTACGGGTGACCGGGGCGTGGGAGCGCGCCAGGCGCCTGGTGGAAGGAACGCAGGAACGAGGTGCATGATGAGTGATATGACTCCCAAACAAATCGTCGCTGAACTGGACAAGTACATCATCGGCCAGAGCGCCGCCAAACGGTCGGTGGCGGTGGCGCTTCGCAACCGCTGGCGTCGCTTGCAGTTATCTGACGAGCTGCGCGACGAAGTCTCTCCCAAAAACATAATCCTGATCGGTCCAACCGGGGTCGGCAAAACCGAGATCGCCAGGCGTATCGCCAAGTTGACCAGTTCACCCTTCCTGAAGGTCGAGGCATCGAAGTTCACCGAGGTCGGCTATGTCGGCCGGGACGTTGAATCCATGGTCAGGGACATTGCCGAGATCGCGGTGAACATGGTTAAATCCGAGCAACTGGCGGAAGTGCACGATCGGGCGCAACAGCTCGCCGAGGATCGGATACTGGACACGCTCTATCCTCCCCCCCATGGCACTGTAGTGGAGGCGGAACCCACGGAGGATGAGTCCATGGAACGGTATCGCAACCGCCGAGAACAGTTTCGAAAAAAACTGCGACAAGGCGGATTCGAGAATCACACCATGGAAGTGGAGGTTAAAGAAAACTTCGGAGGCGTTTTTGAAATCTTCTCCAGCTCCGGTATCGAGGAAATCGGCATGCAGATGAAGGACATGCTGCCAGGCGTGTTCGGACCGCGCACAAAAAAGCGACGCGTTTCACTTCCCGAGGCCAGGGGAATCCTGATCGAGCAGGAATCGGCCCGGATGATAGACATGGACAAGGTGATCCGGGAGGCGGTCCGCCGGGTGGAGCAGGATGGTATCATCTTCATCGACGAACTCGACAAGGTTGCCGGCCGTGAAGCCGGGACCGGACCGGATGTGTCCAGGGAGGGCGTCCAGCGAGACCTGCTGCCGATTATCGAGGGATGCTCGGTTACCACCAAGTATGGAATCGTCAAGACCGATCATATCCTGTTTCTGGCCGCCGGCGCTTTCAATGTTTCGAAACCGTCGGATCTCATCCCGGAACTCCAGGGACGTTTCCCTGTCAAGGTTGATGTCAAACCATTGTCCAGGGAAGACCTTCAGCGTATCCTGGTGGAACCGGAGAACGCTCTGACCAAGCAGTACGAAGCGCTTCTGGCCACGGAAGACGTGACGATTCAATTCACGGACGAATCCATCGAGGAACTGGCAATGATCGCCGAGCACCTGAACGAGGAAAGTGAAAATATCGGCGCCCGGCGGCTGCACAACATCATGGAACTGCTCCTGGAGGAACTCTCTTTCCACGCCCCGGAGATGCAGGGAGTCGAACAGATCATCACACGGGAATACGTCAGGCAGCGGCTGGATGTAAGAGCCGTATTGAGGAGTGAAGATGTCAGACGAAAGCGCCAGGCGGGTTTCAATGTCCAGTCATAGAGCGAGCGCCGGCATACTGTCGGTCGTGGCCTTACTGACGGGTCTGGCGATCCTGTGCGGCGCGTGCGGAAAGAAAGCTCCTCTCATCATACCCAAACCCAGGATCCCGGAAGCCGTGGTTGATCTCAAGGCGGCGGTCGGTTGTGAGTATGTCATCCTGAGCTGGAATCCCCCCACTCGCAATCAGAACGGCACGCCACTCACTGATTTGAAGGAGTTTGTAATCTACCGGCGGCGTGGTGCGATGACCAGCGTAGAAGAGGCGCAGGCCACCGCCATGAAAGCCATGACAGCGAAATCCATGCGGTCCCCCACGGCGGTCCCGGAAGCCGGGATAATTGTCACCCAAACGCCAACTCCACTCCCGGATACCGGTTTCCCGCCGGAAATCGAATTCAAGGAAATCGCCCGTGTGACGCTGCAGGAAGTTGAATCGCAAATAAAAGACAGGGAATTCGAGGAGTTCGGCGCGTTACGACTGGCCTTTGCCGATCGGTACGAAGACGAGGAACCCGAAGTGCAGAAACCACGCCCCAAACCCGATGAGACGACCGTCGAAGTGCCTGATGGCTTTCTCCAGGGCTATCGTTACTACTACAAGGTCGTGGCTGAAAATACCAGGCGCAGGCCAGGGTTGGAATCGCCGATCGTGAAAGTGGACTATGCGCTGCAACCGGGTGCGCCGTTGGACGTCACCGCGCAATCAAGGGAACGCAGCGTGGTGCTGACCTGGCGGGAACCGTCCGTCGCCTGTTCCGGAGGGCCGGCGGTGACTGTCAAGGGTTACAATGTCTATCGGTCCGAGGATGAGGATTTGACCCAGGTCATCGCGTTGAATCCACTGCCGCTTGAGGAAACCACCCATACTGATTCAAGCGTGCAGGATGACAAGGATTATTATTATTATGTCCGTGCGATCGGCGCTGAATATCCAGTGCCCGGACCACGTTCCCGGCAGGTGATGGTGAACACCACCGACGTGTTCCCCCCGGCTGT
>JAFGDC010000085.1 GCA_016932295.1 candidate division CSSED10-310 bacterium | reverse complement strand
GTACTGCGGCTGGAACATCGATGATGTGGTTGTCCGTTGCCTGACACCGTGTGACGAACCGCACCTGTATTACGTGTCCCACGTTATAGATGACACTGCCGGCGGCAACGGCGATGGGCAACCCAATCCCGGCGAGAGCGTGGTCATGCCGGTGACCCTGGCCAACAACGGCGGCGTGGATGCCACCGGCGTGACCGCGGCGTTGAGCACCACCAGCGGCTGGGCGAGCGTGACCACGGCGTCCGCGGCGTTCCCGGATATTGCCAACGGCGCAGACGGCCAGAGTCTGCCGCCTCATTTCGCGTGGGATATCGATCCGGCGGCGCCGGACGGCACCGCCGTGTTGTTCACCATCACCTGGACCAGCAACGAAGGCAACGGCTCCACGCCTTTCACCGTGGTGGTGGGAGCGCCGGAATTGCGCTACCTGGATCATGTGATCGACGATTCCGCGGGCAACGGCGATGGGAAACCGGACCCCGGCGAGACCATCGTGTTGCCCGTGACACTGCGCAACCATGGCTCGGTGGGTTCGGCCTGCATCTCCGCGGTCCTCTCCACGGATGTTGGCTCACCGGTAACGGTGGATGACGACCAGGCCGAGTGGCCGGACCTGGAGGCGGGAGCATCCGCCCCGAGCCTGGCCGACCACTTCACCATCACCATCGACGAGGATGCCATGATCGGCCAGGTGGTGAATCTCACCCTGGATATCACCGCCAGTGGATACGCCGGCGAGGATACCTTCATCATCCTGATCGGCATGATGCCCGTCCTCGTGCTGGATGACGGGGGCGCCAACGCCGCCGACATCATAGACGACATGCTGTCCGGCATGGGTTTCCTGGTAACCCTGGAAACCGCGACAACCTCCGATCCCGGTACCTGGAACCAGTACGACCTGGTGATCTCGTCATCGGGCCGGAATAGTAATCCGATCCTCGAGCCTTCATATCGAACCGCTTTGCAGGACTATGCAACCGCAGGCGGGAAGCTCCTGGTTGAAGGCGGTGTGGTGGGGATGCTGGCCTACTACAACTATCCGGCCTTTCTGTCCCAGGTGCTCCATGAGGATGATTTTGACTCATGTACCTCCGCCATGGACCTGGACCTGGTCTATCCGGGTCATCCCGTGACCTGTTATCCGAACATACTGCCTGATCCATTGCCATTCTCAGGGACTTCCAGCGCCTATTATGACAGCATGTCACCGGCGCCGGAGGCACACGCCCTGTATGACTGGGCGACCTGCGCCATGTCCGGAGTGGTGGGCTACTCCCCGGACGGCAATCCGATGAACGGCGGCCAGATCCTGGTAATGAACTTGGATTTTCAGGCCCTCGCCGAGAGCACCGTGGCGGCGGATGATTTCCTGCAGAATGCCGTGCTGTGGCTCGTAGCATCGTATTTCGGTTCCGATCTCCAACTGGACGGCTATACCATTGATGACAGCGCAGGCAACGGCGATGGCGTGGTCAATCCCACCGAGACCATCGTCATGCCGGTTCGTCTGGCCAATGTGAGCACCGCGGCGGTGACCGGAGTGAGCGCCCGGATATATACCGATTCTCAATATGTGACACTGATCGATGACGAGGTGGATTTCCCCGACATTCCCATGGGAGAGACGGCGGAGTCGCTGGCGCCCCACCTGGAATGGAGCCTGGATATCGGCGTGCCGCACGGCGAACTGCTCCGGTTCAGGCTCGACTGGACCAGCGACCAGGGCGCCGGCTTCGTGGTTCTGCAAACGGAGGTGGAGTGGTGCGCGCTGTCGGTGCTGTCGTACGAGGTGGACGATGCACTGGGCAACAGCAACGGCTTCCTGGAACCGGGTGAAAGTGCGCAGATCCTTGTGACATTGAGTAATGAAGGCACCTATGATGCTGTGACGGTGAGCGGTTTGCTCAGCACCGATAACCCGCTGCTGGCAATCGACGATGCCGCCGGTGAATGGCCGGATATCGCCGCGGGCGGTTCCGCCCGGACACTTCCCGATCACTTCGCGGTAACCATCGATCCTGCTGCACCCAACAACATCGACCTGCCGGTAAACCTGCTGGTGGCGGCGAATGAGTATCTCCGGATGGAATCATTCAGCCTGCATGTGGGATTGGGCAGCGTCCTGGTGTTGGATGACTTCAGCGGCGGCACTGCCTATTCCCTGGAAAGCATGCTGTCCAACCTGGGCATGGAAGCGGTGACGGAAACGGTTTCCAACACGGATCCCGGCACATGGAACGACTACGACCTGTTGGTGTGCGCATCGGGCATCAATGACAATCCGCACAGTAACACGGCCGTGCGCGATGCGCTGGTGGGCTACGTCGCCGGCGGCGGCAAGCTGCTGATTGAAGGCGGCGAGGTAGGTTCCAAGGCGGCTTCAACGCCCGGTTTCGAAGCCTTCGCCGCTACTGTGCTGCATATTACGGATGCAGGGAACGGGTATTCCGGCGGCATGGAACTGCTGTATCCGACTCATCCGGTGGGAACGGAACCCAATCTGTTGCCTGATCCGCTGACATTCAACGGTGTTGATTACACCGCCGCCGACGGATTGACGGAGGCCGGCGATGCCCAGGCGATCCATGGCTGGACTGATCAGTCCACCGCCGCCCTTGTCGGGTATGATCCGGACGGTGTCGCCATGACCGGCGGGCAGAGCCTGTTCTGCGGCTTCGACATCACCTATGTGGGGGATTACGATGAACGCCTGGAGTTCCTGGACAACATGGTCCACTGGCTGTTGCGCAATGCGCCGGCGCAGGGACTGGTGGTAGTGCAGGTGACCATCGACGACAGTGCCGGCGGCAATGACGACGGCATTCCCAATCCCGGCGAATCGGTGGTGATGCCCATAAGCCTGCAGAACGTGGAGGGGGACGCCGCCACAGGAGTGAGCGCGGTACTGACATGCACATCGCCTTGGGTCACCATTGATACTAACTTCGTGGAGTTCCCCGACATTCCCGCCGGGGAGACGGCGGTTTCGCAGGCGCCGCACTTCGCCTGGACGCTGGATGATGCCGCTCCCGACGGATTGGGGCTGCCCTTCCTGCTGGAATGGAGCAGCGACCAGGGCACCGGGGTGTGCTTCTTCACCGTCACCACGGTGGGAGCGGAACTGGTACTCCAGTCATGGGACATAGAAGACGACGGCGATGACGATGGGGTGCCCGATCCCGGTGAAACGGTGCTGTTCAGCGTGTGGCTGTGGAACCGGGGCAGCATTGATGCCACGAACATCTCCGGCGCTCTGGCGGTGGATACCGGCTATGTGTCGATCGACGACGGTTATGCGGAATGGTCCGACATTCCCGCCGGCGGCACCGCGCCGAGCCTCGTGGATCACTTCACCTTCAGCGTGGACGCGGCCACGCCGCCGGGAACCATGGCGATCTTCACGATCACCCTGGATGTCAACGGCCTGGCGGTGCCGCTGACCTTGTCGCTGCGCCTGGCCGCCGGTCCCATCCTCGTTCTTGACGACAGCGACCAGGGTGCTTCCGGATATTTCGCCGCCTGCCTGAGCAGCAGGGGCTTTGTCGTGGATGTTGAATCGTCCAGTGACACCGATCCTTACACCTGGACCGATTATGACGTGCTGGTGGCGTCATCGGGGGACTACACCAACGCGGTGGCCGACCAGCTCTACCGGGATGCGCTGGTGGACTACGTCTGGATGGGCGGCAACCTGCTGGTGGAAGGCGGCGAGGTGGGGCACGATGCCCTGTACTCGCCGGCCTATCCCGAGTTCGCCCAGTGGGTACTGCACGAGGACGAATGGCTGGGCGACGCGGACATCCAGGTGTATGTGACGGCTGCCGGGCACCCGGTGGTGAGTGAGCCGAACGCCATTCCGCAGAGCATATCGTTCAGCCAGAGTCACGCCGGCGACCGCATGACGGAGAGCGCCGGGGCGACGAAGATCGCCGGCTGGTGGGCCGGCGCGGAAACCAGCATCCTGGGTTGGGATCCGGATGGCGACCCCGCCAACGGCGGCCAGATCGTGGTGTTTAATTTCTCCGTGGCGGGTATCGGGGATACCCAAACCCGCAACGGCCTCATGGAAAACGCCATGTTGTGGCTGGCCAGAAACGATGTGGAGCCATGGCCGACATTTACTCCCACGGTGACGCCAACGCAGACGCCGACGCGGACACCCACCTGTACGCCGACTCCCTCGCCGACCCCGACTCCCACCGAGACGCCGGAACCGCCGACGCCGACAGCGACGCCAATCAGCGTGCTGACCATCGACCTGATCCTGAACCAGGCGATTTACCGGCCCGATGACGAGTTCCTGCTGGTCTGCCGGTGCATCAATCCGTATGGTTCGTTGAGCGCGGATGAGTACATCATTCTGGACGTGTTCGGCGAGTATTGGTTCTGGCCGCGCTGGTGGCAGGACCTGGATTACCGGATGACGTACCTGCCGGCCATGCAGGTTATGGATGAGACAATCCTGCAGTTCACCTGGCCCCACGGCGCCGGGACGCTGTCCGGGATCAACTTCTGGGCGGCGCTGCTGGAGTGCGGCACCATCGACCTGCTGACCGAGGTGGAAGTGGAAACCTGGGGATTCGAGGAATAAGCGACCCGTCTCCCGATACGTCCCGCGATTCGTCGATACGGTAAAAACCTCGGGTCGGACGTTTCCGTCCGCCCGAGGTCTCGTTCAGCGTTCAGTCACTAACGTTTTTTTCGCGAGCGAAGTGTTGAGCCGGCTATGCCCAGGCTCAGTGTCGCGATCAGCACCAGCAGCCCGGTGCCGCCGGTAGCCGGTATCGGTGCCGGAGTCGGAGAGACGGTGGTGGTGGGAGTAACCTCCGGGGTATTGGTGGCGGTTGGTGGTGGCGTTTCGGTGGCGGTAGGACTGACGGTGGGGGATGGTGTCTCGGTGGGAGGTGGCGTCATGGTGGCGGTCGGGCTGAAGGTGGGAGACAGGGTCGGAGTACTGGTCGGGGTCGTGGTCGGGGTATCTGTCGGGATCGGGGTCATGGTCGCTGCCGGCGTGGGCGATGCCGGCGGTTCACTGGATACATGGTGGAAACCGATGTCCACCGTGCCCTCGTCGTGATGGTCATCGGATCTGGTGGTGTAGTCGGCGAGAGATGTGGTGACGGGATAGGATGGCAGGGTGATGGATGATGCCAGGTCGCTGCCGGCATCGACGCAGGGACTGTAGGGAGCGGTGCCGTCGCAGTCCTGGTACAGGTAGAAAGCGCCGGACCCGCCGCCGGTGAACAGGGGATCGGCGTCGATGTTACCGGTGCCGCTCCAGCCGCCCTGGATATCGCAATAGGTCGCATTCGTCGAGCCGCCGGAAATCTGATAAGGGCTGTTGCCCCAGACGATGGAGTCGGTGATGGTGAGAGAGCCGTTGCCGTTGTAGATGCCGCCGCCCTCCATCATCATGATGGCCTCGTTGCCGTAGATGGTGCAGTTGTGGATGATCATGGAACCCTGGAGGTTGGCGATGGCGCCGTTTTCCCAGTCCCAGTTGTCATATATCAGGCAGTTGCTCAGGGTGGGGGTGCCGAAGCGGCTGAAGAGCGCGCCGCCCATCATGTCGGCGTAGCAATTGTAGATGACGCAGTCGAGGATGGTGGGAGATGCTGAATAACAATACAGTGCGCCGCCTTCCATTTCATAGGCGTTGCGGATGGTGAACCCCTCGAGGATTGAGTCGGAACCCTCGCCGTTATTGAAGATGAAGGCGCGGCCGTTGTTCTGACAGTCGATGACGCATTCGGTGGGACCGTTTTCGGAAGTGATGCGGATGGCCTTGCCGGCGAAGCTGATGTTGCGGTTGGAGGAACCGGTGTAGGTGCCATCGGCGACGATGATGGTATCGTACATGCAAGCATTGGAGACGGCATCCTGGATGGTGGTGTAGTCGGCCGGCACGTGGATCACGATGGGCGTGTGCAGCGGGGTTTCCGTGGGGGTGGCCGTGGGCGTTGGGGTGGGCGATGGCGTCATGGTGGGCGTGCGGGTGGGAACGCTCTCGATGCGGTAATGATACCCCATGTCGCCCTGGCCGGCATCGGGAGCCAGATCGGTTCTGGTTGTCAAATCGCTCAAACATACCTGACCAAGATAGGAGATGGCGCAGAGGACAGCGGCCGGGTAGCTGCCGGCATCGACGCAGGGACTGTAGGGAGATGGGCCGTCGCAGGCTTGATACAAGTAGAACGTGCCGGACTGCCCCGAGGTGAACAGGGGATCTGCATTGATGTTGCCGGTGCCGCCCCAGCCGTCCTCGATATCGCAGTAGGTGATATTGGTTGAACCACCGGAAACCTGGTAGGGGCTGTTGCCCCAGACGATGGAGTCCATCATCACCAGCGAGCCGTTGCCATTGTATATACCGCCGCCCTCCATCATCATGATGGCCTCGTTGTAGGCGATGGTGCAGTTGTAGATGATCATGGAACCCTGGAGGTTGGCGATGGCGCCGTTTTCCCAGTCCCTGTTGTTGTATATGAGGCAGTTGATCAGCGATGGTGTGCCGAACCGGCTGTAGATGGCGCCGCCCATCATGTCGGCGTAGCAATCGTAGATGACGCAGTCGAGGATGGTCGGAGAAGATGAATAGCAGTAGATGGCGCCGCCTTCCATCTCATAGCCGTGCCGGATGGTGAATCCCTCGAGGATGGAATTGGATCCCTCACCATTGTCGAAATTCACGCAGCGACCGCTGTTCTGGCAGTCGATGACGCATTCGGTGGGACCGTTCTCCGACGCTACCCGGATCGATTTACCGGCGAAATCAAGAGTGCGATTGCCCGAGCCGGTATATGTCCCATCCGCAACCAGCACAACATCACCACTTACCGCCGCGGTCATGGCGTCCTGGATGGTGGGGTAGGCGGCCGGCACATTCAGTATCGCGGCATGCGTCAATCCGGCGCAGCACAATACTACCAGCAGTGTAATCAGTGTCATTGAGACGAACTTCATGAAACCTCCTTCAGCAGGCTGTGGGTAAAACGAATGCTCCTCCCTTGTTGGGATCGGCAGTTACTTTCCAGCGCCAGATTGCCATCGATTCACTAGGGAGTGCGTACGCCGCGGATCGTGGCGCATGCCTGCGAAGGGATGACCATTCGGCTTCGACAACTTCAGGTCGGGCTGTCTTGGTCATTGTGTTGTTAGTATCACATCATGGTGAAAGTCAAGAAAAAACCATTCAGGAGCTGGATTTCTTTTTCGAAAGGATAACGTCCGGGATCAGGACTTCTGCCGTCGTTGGAGGCCGGTTGCGGGAAATGTGCCATCGGCTGGATTTCCGGTATGGCGGCCGGAAGACCTGGAACATGTGGAAGGCATTGATCCGAAATGACGGTATGCTGGTTTCTCCGGCGGAATGCCTATCGGTTCCCGCACCCTTGCAGCATCGTGTGCACTTCTTCCTCGTCGCTGAAGTGGTGTTTCGTTTCGCCGATGATCTGGTAGGTTTCGTGCCCTTTCCCCGCGATCACCACGGCATCGCCGGGACGGGCGTCCTGGAGCGCGCTGCGGATGGCCGAGCGCCGGTCGGTGATCGCCTTGAACGCGGCGCCGGCCGGTATCCCGGCGAGAATGTCGCGGATGATGGACTCGGGAGGCTCGGTTCGAGGATTGTCGGATGTCACCACGGCAAGATCAGCAATGGTGGCGGCGATGTCCCCCATGAGCGGTCGTTTCCCGCGGTCCCGGTCGCCGCCGCATCCGAATACGGCGATAAGGCGTTTATCCGTCAGTGATCTGGCGGTGGTCAGGACCCGTTCCAGCGCATCCGGTGTGTGGGCGTAGTCGATGATCACCAGGAAATCCTGCCCGCAGTCCACCCGCTGGAAGCGACCTTTGACCGCCGGGAAGTCGCGGACCGCTTCCACGATCACCGATGGTTCGATACCCATGGCCAGGGCTGCACCGGTCACGGCCAGGGTGTTCTGGACATTGAAAGCACCCACCAGGTGACTGTAAAGATCCAGAGTGCCATGTCCATCAATGGCCACCTTCAGCCAGGTACCGTCCAGGTTCAGTCGCGCCTCCAGCAACCGCACCGTGGCCGGCACCTTCATGGAGTAAGTGAACACCGGTACCCGGCAGGCGGCTGCATAGTCGCCCGCCACCGGATCGTCGGCGTTGATTACGGCTGTGGCTTTCGGATCCTGCTCGCCGAGGAGTTCGAACAGATGCCGCTTGGTCCGCCTGTAGTCCTCCATGGAACCGTGAAAATCGATATGATCCCTGGTCAGATTGGTGAAAATGCCCAC
This sequence comes from candidate division CSSED10-310 bacterium, assembly GCA_016932295.1. The sequence goes on along the minus strand of JAFGDC010000085.1, from coordinate 10,904 downwards.
CCTGAATGGGATGCCATGGATACGATCCAGCTTGATGGCGTGCGAGGATACCTCCATGGAAATCACGTTCGTTCCATCGCGGCGCATGCGGGCCGCAAGTCGTCGCAGGTCCGCCGAGAGCGGCGTAGTGTAGACCGCCTCCTCGCGTTTGTCAGCCCAGGAATAGCCGACCGTGCCGATGATGCCGGGTGAGTACCCCGCGGTACGGCATACAGCCGCTACCAGGTGAGAGGAGGTGGTTTTGCCGTTGGTGCCGGTCACGCCTATGACGGGCATGTCCTGGAACGGCGCATCGTGGACCAGGTCGCCGAGGACCGCCATGGCGGCGCGCGTATCTGGAACCAATATCTGCGGAATGGGAATGTCCTGGAAGCGCTCCACCACGGCTGCCGCGGCGCCTCGATCCGCTGCTTGCGCCACCAGTTCATGGCCGTCGATCCACTGGTTGTAACGGAGATACTCGGCCATGGCCAGGAAAAGCATGCCCGGCTGAAGGTGTTCGGGAAGGTAGCCGAAATCCGTGACTGAATCAGGCGGTTCGCCCCGGATTTGGAGGTGATCGAGTCGCTGGATGATGGTGTTCATGTTCATGGCGTTGATTATCCATGCCGGAAGGGAGAAGGGCAAGGGGGTGATCTATCCTCTATTCCCCGCCCATGATTGAACGGAGCGGCTACCACACATGGAGGACACATTGCGACGGTAATTGCTCCGTCCACGGAGCACACTGTGCCTGCCACAATCGTCGAATCGACTTGATTGAGGAATGGATCAGCCGCCGTACGCCATTGATTGTCAACGCGTCACGGCGAAAAGTATAAGATTCCGGGTACGACCTCAATGGTACGACCCCAATGTACTTCAGCCAGTCCCGGCTCATTACCCGGCCGCCACCGGCCCCGAGATCGTGATCAGGGCTTTCATGTATATCCTGTAAAGGATTGCTACTTTTTTACTGGATTCTTTGCATAACGCGACGCGTTTGGTTACAATAGGCTCGTTTGATTCAGGAGATCATGCATGAGTGGCGAAGGAGACTGGACAACCATTCTGGTGGTGGATGACGATGCCGCCGATGAGCTGATCATCCGGCGGTTTCTGGAACCCCAGGGATATCGGGTACTGTGCGTGCACAGTGGCTTGCACGCGCTGGATTTGGTGGATCGCGACCCACCGGACTTGGTGCTGCTGGACGTGAATCTGCCTGACATGAACGGTTTCGAGGTTTGCAGGAATCTCAAGCAGGATGAACGGACGAGATTGATCCCGGTGGTGATGTTGACCTCGATGGTGGATCTGGAGACGCGGTTGCTTGGTTTCGATGCCGGTGCGGACGATTTTCTTACCAAGGATTTCAACGAGATGATCCTGGTGGTGCGGATGCGTGCCTTGATTCGCATGAAGCGGATGAACGATAGTCTGTTGCGTGCCGAACAGGTCATCTTGACCCTGGTGAAGGCGTTGGAAGTCAAGGATCCGTACACCCAGGGCCATTCCTCTCGGGTGAAACTGTTGAGCGAGGCGGTAGCCCGTGAAATGGGTTTCGATGAAGAGGATGTAGCGCTCGTCGGTACCGGCGCCATGCTTCATGACATCGGTAAGATCGGCCTGAGCGATGTCTTGTTGAACAAGCCGGGCCCGCTTTCCAATGAGGAATATGACTCACAGGTGCTGCGTCACGTGGAGATCGGTGCCAGGATCCTGGAGCCATTGAATTATCCCGATACCGTCATCCACATCGTCAGGCATCATCACGAGAAGATGGACGGCAGCGGTTATCCCGATGGCCTCACCGGTGCCGGCATTCCGATGACCACCAGGATCGTATCGGTGGTGGATATGTATGATGCCATGCGTTTCGATCGCGCCTACCGGAAGGGTGAGTCGCGCGAGCGGGTTATGGCGTATCTGGAGCGCATGGGGGAACAAGGCAAACTGGATGACACGGTGATTACGGCTCTCGCCCGCATCAACGGCCCCGTGCTGATGCGGCTGCAGGAAATGGCGGCTGCCGTCCTGCGCTGATTCGGGAGGCGAACCTTCCTCTTAACGAATTATTTCAAGGTGTTGACTTGTTCCTGCAGCCGGCGGCGGCTGTAAATGCGGTAGTATTCGCCGCGGGCGGCCATCAGGGCGGCATGGGTGCCATGTTCCACGAGGCAGCCGCGGCTGAGCACCAGGATAAGGTCGGCGCGTTCCAGTGTAGCGGTGCGATGCGATACGAAGAAGACCCGCATCTCCGGCAATTCGCCGAACACGCAGTCCCACAGTGCCATTTCGGTTTCCGCATCGAGATGGGCGGTGGCATCGTCCAGCAGCAGGAGGTCAGGCTTGCCGGCCAACGCCCGGGCTATGCTGATGCGCTGCTTTTGGCCGCCGGATACGGTCATGCCGCGTAAACCGATGGCGGTGTCATATCCATCCCGGAAGTGTTTCACCTCTTCATCCAACCGTGCCAATCTCGCCGCCCACTCGATGGTGTGGTCATCGATCCAGTCTCTGCCGAAGCGGACATTGTTGCGCACCGAATCGGTGAAGAGCAGCGGTTCCTGGGAGACATAACCGATGGTGTGCCGCAGCCGGTCCAACGGCCACTGGGGCAGCGGTACGCCGTCCAGCAGCACTGACCCTTCGTCCGGATCGAAAAACCGGCAGATCAGATTGAGCAGCGTCGATTTGCCGGAACCCACCTCGCCCACCACTCCGATCATCCGGGCGGCGCCGCAGTCGAAACCAATCCGGTCCAGGATCTGTTTATCCTCCAATCGAAACGAGACATTCTCGAAGCGTACGCGTCCGCCGCCGGCTGCGATCGCCGTCGGTTGCTCCGGTGTGAGAATCTTGGTCTCCCATCCTTCCAGCTCTTGCAGCCGCTTGATGGAAACGGCGGCGCGGCGGTATCCCACGAGCAGTCCGCCGATATCGAACATGGGCCAGACCAGGAAACTGACGTAATAGTTGAAGGCCACGAATTCGCCCACGGTGATCCGATCGCCGATCACCATCCAGCCGCCGGCCAGCAGGACGAACACCTGCGTCAACTGCCAGAAGTAGCCGTAGAGGGAGTGCACGAAGATGTGTGCTTTCTCCGCGTTGACTTCCGCCCTGGCACGTTCCTCCGCCACCAGTGCGAACAGCTCCGCCTGATGACGCTCACGTGAATAGGCCTGGACGATCTTGATACCGGAGAAGCAGGTCTCTATGGTCTCGTTTACCCTGGAGATGAGTTTCTGCAGGTGTTTGAACCTGGCATCCAGCACTTGGCCGGTCTTGATATAGATGAGAATCTGGAGAGGGAAGGGGATGAAGGCGGCGAGAGTGAGCCAGGGATTGATGATGATCATGGCGATCAGGCAGAAGCACACCCGAAGCGTCGATTCCCAGGCGCGGAAGAGTCCCGAGCAGGCGAACCAGCTCAGTTTCCGGCCCACGTCGTCGGTGAGCCGGGTGACCATGTCCCCGATACGGTAAGTGCTGAAGAATCGTTGATCCAGCTTTATGAGTCGGGAGAAAGCTGATTGCCGGAAACGCCATTCCAGCTCGATGTTGGTTTTCGCGCGGCGCGTGGCGTTGGTGACGGAGGTGAGGAAGTTCAGCACCCCGAGACCCAACAGGATTGCCACGGAGCGGAGCAGAAATGGCAGGGACAGGTTGGTGTGCAGGCCGTCGATGATGCCGATGAAGACATAGGGGATAACGGCGCTGATGGCGGCGACCGCCACGGATTGACCAGCAATGAGTATCAGCCGGGTTTTGAGGGGGCGGTAGAAGCCTCCCAACCATTTGATGTCGGCGCGGAACCGCTTCGTCACACCGACCTCCTCGCGCCGTTTTGAATCTGGTGCAGCGTATGGTAAAGCCCACCCGCTTCAACCAGTTCATCATGACTGCCTCGTTCCTGGATACAGCCATCCTGAACCACCAGGATGTCGTCGCAGGCACGGATGGTTTCCAGCCGATGTGCAACGATCATGGCGGTGCGTCCAGCCAGGAGTCGTTCGACCGCACCCTGCACCCGCCGTTCGGTCATGGGGTCCACCGAGGAGGTGGCTTCGTCCAGGATCAGGATATCAGGATCGAAGACCAGCGCGCGGGCGAAGCTGAGCAATTGCCGCTCACCCACCGACAGGTTGCCGCCGTCCTCGGCCAGCGTCGCATGCAGTCCATCCGGATGGCGCGCCGCCAGGTGCGCCGCATCCACCGTTTCCAGCGCCGTCATGACCCGCTCTTCCTGGATTCCTTCATCACCCAGACGCAGGTTGTCCAGCAGGCTGCCCTGGAAGAGTACGATATCCTGGAGTACGAGTCCCATCCGGCGCCGCAGATCGGTAAGTTCCATGGTCCTCGTGTCGACTCCGTCGATGCGTATGGTGCCTCGCTGCTGGTCGTAGAAGCGCAGCAGCAGGCTGACCAGTGTGGTCTTGCCGCCGCCGGTGGGACCTACCACCGCAACCCGGCTGCCCCTGGCGATGGTGAAGGACACATCCTTGATGACCCAGTCATCGTCCTTGTAAGAAAACCACACGTGATCGAACGCAATGGCGGCAGGCTGGGCCGGTGCCGCCGCCGGCAGCTCGTCCACCAGCGCCGGCAGCTTCCCCGGCAATGGTTCTGACTGGATTTCAAGGATGCGTTCCGCGCCGGCGAAGGCGCGCTGGATGATGTTGAACTGCTCGCTCAAATGCAGGATGGGTCCGAAGAAACGGTCGATATAGTTCAGAAATGCCACCAGTGTCCCGATGGAAAGCAGTTCAGGGCGTCCGAGCACCCATGCACCACCGAAACCGAGAATGAGCGCGGTGGCCACGGAACTGACCAGCCCAATGGAATGTCCGAAGTAGTTGGACAACATTTCACCGGGATACTCCACGTCGAACTTGGCCTTGTTCACCATGTTCATGTGAGCCGTGACGTTGTCCTCCTGATCAAAGGCCTGCACCACCTTGGCGCCCCGCATGTACTCCTCGAGAAAGGCGTAAACCTCGGCGGTCTTCCTCCGGGCCGCGATGAAGATGGGGATGAGCCGCTTGTTGAACCAGCGCACCATGAGCACCACGAGCGGCACCAGTGAGAACAACACCAGGGCGAGGCGCGGACTGAGCGTGAGCATGACCGCCAGCATGCCTACCATCATGATGAGATCGGAGAGGATGGAGACGACCGTGTAGGTGAACATGGTGCGCAGCGCTTCGGTGTCGCTTTCGACCCTCGACAACAACTGCCCCACGGGATTCTTGTCGAAGAACGACTGGCCGAGCCTGGTCAGATGCGCGAAAATGTCGATCCGGATGTCTTTGACGATCGCCTGCCCCACCGTCTCCAACCTCACCATCTGCAGATAATTGAAGGTGAAGGACAGGACGAGTACCAGCAGGAACAGGCCACTGGTGATCAACAGGCCATGGACATCCTTGTCTGCGAAGTTGACATCTATGGCGTGGCGGACCAGCAACGGCCCCGCCAGGGACAGCAGTGAGAAGGTGATGAGCAGCACGGCGCACAGTGCGAGACTGCCGAGATGCGGCTTGAAGCGCGGCAGCAGGCGACTCAGCACACGCCATCGCAGCTTCTTGCCCCGGACATCCTCAAGTCCATCGCCATGACCGTGCATCTGTCCCCCCTTCGGACGAATCGCCATGGTAGGATCAGTGGAGCATTCTGTAAACAGGGATACGCGTGGGAGCGATCCTGGCATCGATCAGTCGGTTCCGGCCGGCCATCGCCCCCGCATGTCGCCGCTGTCCGGCCTGTTCGAATCGTCCGACGAAGAAACGACTCATGGCGTGGAATATTGTATGGCGGGTGTGGCAGCCGGCTTGTAACATTTCCTCACGAGGTTGGGTTATACCGGGTGAGAGGTGCTGATGAAGTTCGGCGACGATGAACTCATGATCATGTTCGCGGCGGGTGTCGTGGAAGCGTTTGATGTCTTGTATGAACGATATCGCGATCGAGTGTACGGATTCGCCCTCGGGTGCCTGAAGGATGGTGGTGAGGCGGAAGACCTGGTGCAGGACGTCTTCATCCGCGTGGCGACCGGTGCCCGTGGGTACCGGCCTCGCGGCCGTTTCCGGGCCTGGTTGTTCCAGATCGCCGCCAATCGGGTACGGACTGTCGCGGGCACTCGCCGACAGTGGACGGTGTTACCGGTATCGCCGGATGGAGAGGAATCGGAGGGTGTAGACCGGGTCGATGGAGAACGCACGCTGCTGGCGCGGGAGCGGCTGGCGCTCCTGCTCGAGACCTTGCCGCCGCTGCAGCGCATGGCACTGATATTGAAAGAAGTGGAAGGCATGGATTGCATCGCTGTCGCGGAGAGCCTGGAAATAAGTGCCGCCAATGTGCGGGTGCTTCTCCACAGAGCCCGTTGCCGGCTGGCGGCACGGGAGGAGTGAAGATGAACGGTTCGGAAATGGCTTGCGCGGCCCTGGAGGCATACCACGACGGAGAGCTGGTCGGCGCCTCTGCGGCGGCTTTCGAAGCTCACCTGGCGGTTTGTGGATCGTGCAGGCGGAGGTTGGCGGCGCTGCGGACGCTCGGCGCCACACTGCGGGATACGTTCGGCTGCCGGCTGCCGGAAGATGCCGATCTCCGCATCCGTCGCTCCATCCATCGCTCGATTGCGCCAGTCCCGGAGGAAATCCTCGACCTGGAAGGAGTGGCCGCCCTGCTGCGTATCCCGGTGCACGAGGTGGTGGAGATACTGGACAGCCTACCGGCATTTGAACTCTGCGGCCGGCTTCGTTTCAGGCGGGACAAGGTTCTGGCATGGATGGGCGAACGTGAGCGGCGGTTGACGGAGGAGTGTGCCGACAGCACCGATCGGAGTCTCAACATCATTTACTGGCAGGGAGGAGCGGCATGAAACAACGGGACGCGCAGGAATTCGTGAAAGAGTTGATGGAGCGGGTGGGCAGGCTTCTGGGCAACGGCGTGCCGCTTATACCCGCGTTCGAGGCGCTGGCGGTGGAACAATTTCAGTCGGGAGAACGGCAGTTGGTCGTGCGGCACATCATCGCCGCTCTGCAAACCGGCTCGTCGCTGGGTGACGCGCTGGGCGGGCTTGCCCTGTTCTCGATGCCTTTGGTCCAGGCGGTGACCGCGGCGGAACAGCGCGGCGATCTGGACATGGCATTGGGCCGCCTGGCTGCCAGCGTCGCCATGGGTGATTTTCCCGTTCCACCTTTCGAGATTGGGGAAGAAGCGCTGGCTGGTCCGGCTCCAGAAAACATCACGAACATCCTGGATGGGATCATCGCCAGGGCGGTGGAAAGCCGGGCGAGCGACCTGCATATCGAACCCAGGGCAGACGGCGCGCGGCTTCGGCTCCGGATCGACGGCGTCCTCCACGATATGGAAAGAATTCTCAACAGTGATCAGTATCGCGCCATCCTGAGCCGAATCAAGATCCTGGCGGGACTCGATGCCGGTGAACGACAACTGCCCCAGGACGGCCGCATCCTCATGTCCGCACCTGGAAATACCCAGGCGTTCAACTCCTCTTCCCTTGATATCAGGGTATCCATCTGCCCCTTCATCCACGGCGAGAAAGCGGTATTGAGGTTTCTGCAGATCGCTTCTTTTCCGAGGGACTTCGGCGCCATCGGGCTGGCCGGTGCACGTCTCGAAGCGGTGAACGGCTGGCTCGGCGCATCCCACGGGGTGATCCTCGTCTCCGGGCCTACCGGCTCCGGCAAGACCACGACTCTCTACATGATGCTGGAGCATCTCGCCCGGCATGACGGTATCAACGTCATGTCGGTGGAGGACCCGGTGGAATACATCCTGCCCGGCATTAATCAAATGCAGGTAAAGCCCGCCCTGGGACTGACCTGCACGGCGGCGTTGCGATCCCTGCTCCGTCAGGATCCGGATGTCATCTGCGCGGGCGAGGTGCGGGAGGCCGAGACCGCGTTGTTGCTGGTGAAGATGGCGCAGACCGGCCACCTGATCCTGACGCAGCTCCATGCCGGCGATTGTGCCGCGGCGGTACGCCTGATGACCGACCTGGGCGTACCGGCGTTTGTTCTCAGGGAACAACTGGTGGGCGTGCTGTCTCAGCGGCTGGTTCGGCGCCTCTGCGAAAAGTGCCGGCAACCGGTGGACGAGGATGAACTGGCTGCCATACCGACCCGGTTCAGGAACGGCGACCCTGCGTTTTACCGTTCGGTGGGGTGCGATCATTGCGCCGGGACGGGATTCCGCGGCCGGCTGGCACTCTTTGAACTGCTGACGCCGTCGCCGGCGTTCTGGAAATCCTACGAGGCGGAGGATCCGCGCCGCGAAAGTACTGGCGGCAGTCTGCTGGAGCACGGCATGGAACTGGCGGCGCGGGGCTTGACCACCGTATCCGAGGTGCACCGGGTGCTCTAGTCACATCGGTGACGGGGATCGTCAGGACCAGCCGGCGGTAACGGGGATAGGCATCAGAATCCAGGTTCGCCCGTATCGATCCCGCGGTGGGGATCACTCAGGAACGTTCGCCCAGCTTCGCGAGCGCCTCCTCGGGAGACCATACCTCAATGTCCGGTCCGAACCGGCGGAAATGGCTGTCATATATGACAATGGCATGGACATCGTGTTCGAACAGTAACGCGGCGATATGGCAGTCATGCACGAAATTTCCCGCCACCGGTCTCACCTGGGCGGCTACCCTGTGCAGCATGGAGGCGTGCCGCGGTGTTTCGGACAGGATTTCACACGCAGGATGGTCGAGCAGCACTCTCATTTGATCGAACGCCTGCTGGAACGTGAGAGGTCTGGGAAAAATCTTGTGATGGGTGGTGACCCGCATGAATTCATAGATGTTCACCCAGGCCAGGCACCAGGGATCATCCTCGGCGAGGACCGTGGTGACCAGGGTGTGCGCCGGTTCATGGAAGTCTGTTTCCACTATGGCGGCGGCTATGAGGATAGTACTATCGATCAGGAATCGCATGACTGCTGCTCCATGACGGTGAACAGCGCTTCGCGGTCGCCCACATCCACCCGGGGAGAGCCCGCGCTGAACGTACGCCAGCGTTCCGGCAGAAGCTTCGCTTCGTCATGCCCGTCGGTCGTCAGCAGCGCTTTGCGGAGAAGTTCGCGGATCAAGGTGGACAGGCTTTTCCGCTCATCCAATGCTCTCTGTTTCAAGATTGTCAGCAATGCATCCTCGATGGTGATGGTAGTCCTGGTCATCGGTCACCTCCTACATCATGATGGTAGAAACCTATCATAATGATGTAAATATCCCCTCGACGCATCATGTCCTTGTCAGTCGTCGATGGATGCCCGTTGACCGCGTTTTCCGTACGGTTCATGTCCACAGCACATTGGCGGTTCCCGCCATTCGGCGCTGACTGTGCCGGTGCAGACCACCGTGAGTCGCGGGGATTCCCGTTGAGGTGGCGTTCGTCATGGATTTTTGCTATGTCTTGGAAGATTTTCAGGAGGTGACAATGGCAGCCAACTGGTGGCAGGGGGAGCGGCGTCCGCCGGTCCTGCTCATTCTGATCTTCGCCGGAGCCGCCCTCATCGGCGCCCTCAACCTGTACAACGGTCTCATGACCATGCGGGGCGGTGATGAAGCATCCCAGATGGGGATCATCAGCGTGCTCATCGGCGGCCTCTTCATCTGGGTACCCTGGAGCATGCTGGAGCGCCGCAGTTGGGCCTGGGGTGTGACCGTCGCCTACCTTATGTACAAAGCCCTGGTGGGAACGATCTATCTTGCCGTCAACCTGACCAGGTCACCCGATTTCATGCCCCTCCTGGCCGGCATGCAGCTTCTTTACGCCATGCCTTTCTGGTACTTGTTCACCGCGGACCTCATCGGGTTTTATGGGCTCAAGAAAATAAACCAGGAGAAGCAGACCGCGACCAAACCCAGGGAAAAGAAAAAATCCGATAAGGACAAACCCGTCCAGCAACCGCCGGTATTGGGCATCCCGCTGGACATCCGCCCGCCGGTGTACCGATACATCTCCCCCATTCCCACTGTCGTGGCCGCCGGTTTGTTGGTGACCTCGGTGATCCTTGCCGCGACCATACCGGCGGCGCCCGGCTGGAACCTGGAGAAGGGTTGCGGCCGGAAGCTCACCGCCGTGACCACCAGCGAGGACGGCATGGAACTCTTTGTGGCTCGTTCACCGCTGTGGGGCGGAACGCATGTCATGCACAGCACCGATGCAGGCGTCACCTGGCGGGACACCGAGTATCCCGGCAAGCGAGCCTGGGATCTTCATCTCGATGAGGAAACCGCCGGCCGGCTGTACGTCGAGGCCGGAGGCGGTGACGGCGTGTATATGATGGACGCGGGAACATGGCGCCTGATATCCCCGGACAAGACCAGGGTGAACACCCTCATGCTGGATCGTGTGAGCGGCCGTCGGCGGATCCTGCTTGGCGCCTTTCAGAAAGGATTGTTGGCCAGTGACGATTACGGCCAGACTTGGCGTGAACTGAAGATCGAGGGTGAAGTGGCCTGCCTTGCCCGTGACCGAGCACGGGGATTGCTCTACGCCGGCACCTGGAACAGCGGCCTGCACCGCAGCCGGGATGACGGTGGGACCTGGGAAGAGGTGGCGGTGCCCGGGGTTACCAGTCATACCAGGCTGGTGGTATCGTCCGACGGTGGGCTGCTGCTGTCCACGCCGGCGTCGCCGTATGCATCGGCGCCGCTCCACATGAGCAGTGACGGCGGTGAACACTGGGAGTCCGTCCGGACGCTGCCGGTGGATGATATCCAGGACCTGTTCATGACCACCGACGACGTGGTCATACTTACGTCCTTCAGCGGCGGCAGTTACTTCAGCAACGACCGGGCTCAAACCTGGGAAGCACTGGGGCCCACCGGCGTGAACCTCGCCGCCGCGGTATACGCACCAGGTGCGAAGCGCTTGTATGCCGCCTCGGTGAATATG
>JAFGDC010000084.1 GCA_016932295.1 candidate division CSSED10-310 bacterium | reverse complement strand
TCATGTTACAGTAGTTGTTTAAAAAGTTGTTTATTTTTTCGGTATTGTGGGATTGTTCTTTTGAAATAAAATTTATTAATAGGTTTCTGAAATAATCAAATTCAGTTGGATCGTTTTTGTATACATGCTCAGTCGCCCGCAGGCACAAGTGCGTTTTGGGACATCGGTCGATGTGCATGATTTGACCTTCGATCTTGTTTTTTATGTATCGTTCAAGCCCAGATTGCTCATATGCCCAATCAAGGACATCTTTCAGAGGTTGTTGCGGATTTCTTGAATATCCATTGTATAGATGGGTAAGAAATTGGTCCGCCTTAAGCACAAATGCATCGCCTTCATTGTCCTGAAACAAGATGGAATGTAATGCCTCTGTATTTGTGAAATGATAAACCAGCTCTGGCGGATCATTGCTCTGGTCCTGCAAGAGAGCAGCTATTCGATCTTTAGTGTCATTCATTAACTTACCTTCCTTTCCAGTCCCTATAACCCCCTAAACTCTCTCCTCCAACTCCCCCAATATATCCCTGATCTGTTCCAGAGCTGACTCGAGGTCTTCCGCTATTTCCGCGGCGATTATGTGGGGGTCGGGGAGGTTATCCGAGTCTTCCAGGCTGTCATCGCGCAGCCAGAAGATATCCAGGCTGGACTTGTCGCGCTTGATGATGTCTTCGTAGGCGTAACATCGCCAGCGGCCGTCCGGACTATCATCGCTCCAGGTGGGAGTACGATTGTGTCGATCTTCGGGATGGTAGCAGGTTACGAACTCGTCGAGATCGGCGCGGGTCAGTTTGTTCTGCTTCAGGGTGAAGTGTTTGTTGGTGCGCAGATCGTAGTACCACACATTCCTTGTCCATGGGGTGGCGCCGGCCTCCCTGCGTTCGAAGAACAGCACGTTGGCCTTGACGCCTTGCGCGTAGAATATGCCGGTGGGCAGCCGCAGGATCGTATGCAGTTCGCATTTGCACATGAGATCTTTCCGCACGGTCTCACCGGCGCCGCCCTCGAACAGCACGTTGTCCGGGACCACCACTGCGGCGCGACCGTTAATGGTCAGCAAGGTTATTATGTGCTGGACGAAATTGAGCTGCTTGTTGGAGGTGGTCGTGCAGAAATCATTGCGATTGTAAGAGATTCGCTCCGTGGCCATATCACCCGTTTCGTTCACCACGGTGATGCTGCTCTTTTTGCCGAACGGAGGGTTTGTCACCACCACCGGGTACTTGATTTTGGGTTCATTCCGCAGACTGTCTTCCACCTTTATGGGAGTCTCGTGCTCGTCGTCATCTGGTCCAATGCCGTGCAGGAACAGGTTCATGGCGCATAGCCGGGCCACGCCGTCCACCAGTTCGACGCCGCGGATCGCCTGGTAGCGGAGATGCTTTTTCTGATCTCGATCGAGCGGGTAGTTGTTGGCTATATATGACGCCGTGGAGAGGAGAAAACCGCCGGTGCCGCAGGCGGGATCGCAGACCACCTCACCGGGTTTGGGCCGGATGCAGTCGATCACGGCGTCGATCAGGGCGCGCGGCGTGAAATATTGTCCGGCGCCGCTTTTTACATCCTGCGCATTGCGTTCCAGCAGCCCTTCGTACGCATCGCCCTTGACGTCGGCATCCAGGTTCAACCAGGTCTCCTTGCCGATCAACTCGACAATCAACTGGCGCAGCTTGGCCGGGTCCTGAATCTTGTTCTGAGCCTTCCGGAAGATGATTCCGAGCATGCCCTTCCGTTCACCGAGTTCCCGCAGGATGCCACGGTATTTTTCCTCGAGCAGGCTGCCTTCCATGTGCACGTCGGACAGGTCTCCCCACCGGTACCCAGGTGGAATCGCCTGTTCCACGCCGATGATCCGGGCGCGCTCATCGGCCATCTTGAGGAACAGCAGGAAGGTCAGTTGCTCGAGATAATCCTGGTAACTCAACCCGTCATCGCGCAGCACGTGGCAGTAGCCCCACAGTTTTTTGACCAGTCTGTCCGTATCGTCGCTCATGTCCTTTTCCCTTTGCGCCCGGTGCGTTTCCGGTTGTTCTTCGTGGCGGCCTCAAGCGTCGCGCGTTCCTGTTTGATCCGTTCCAGCAGCACCGATGCCGGCTCGTCGTTGGGATCCTGGTCCACCAGCCTGCCTTCGAATGCCCATTTGAGGATGGATTGGCGGAGTCTTTGGCAACGGGTAAGGCTAGCTTCCGAGGTAGTATTTAAAAATCTTAAAATTGTTATCAATCGATGGACTTCATCTACAATACGCGACTGTTCATCAATGGGAGGAAGTGGTACAAAAACATTAGAGAGGACAGACAAGTTTATATTCTTTTGTGCAGTTGCAGGGGCGAATTCTTCCAGATTACTTTTTGCAGTTCTAATAAATAGTTCAATAAACTGTACTAGCTGGAAATTTTCTGAATTGCAAAATCCAACAATGCTATCTGGGAAACATGCCGGAAAAGAAAGAATTCCTGTTTCAGCTATATTTGCAGCAATTGTAATGCATAAGGTGCCACTTGGCCATAAACGACTTTGTTGTAATCCGTATTCGGAGTATGTTGAATGGTAATCTGTAATGAAACCATCAGATTTGCGAACTTCACCGGTTTGGATAAATGGATAGGGGCCATCGAGAAGACGTGGATCATTGCGTGGTCGGTGCTTTGACTTACCACGATTCAATTCACCAAGCTGAGATAATGTCGCCCAGCACCATCCTTCCGGCAGGTCGGGCAGGTTCGTCGTATCGGGTGCGGCCGGTTCCTTGTATTTCCCGGCGGCTTTCACTCGTTCCTTCTCGATTACCTCGGCCTTCTGCTCCGGTGTCAAGCTCTTACCGGCCTTTATCGCCTTGGCTTCCGCCCTGGTCGCGGCCTGCTCGGCCTGGGCCTCTATCCAGCGCCGCCGCCGCTCTTCCAAAATGCGTGCGAGCAACACCCCGGCCGGTTCGTACTCCCTGTTTTCCCGCCGCGCAAGTTCAGCCTCGGTGGGCACCAGTCGCCCCTCCACCGCCGCCTTCAGCACCGATGCGCGATATCGCTTCAGATTGCGCCGAACCCGCTCCAACGCCGCCACCGCATCATCCAACCGGGAAAAATAGGACTCGATGGAGTGGACGATGCGAAGCTGCTCGAGGTAGGGGGGAATTAGAAAGTCGAACCCCCCGATTTGGTCATAATCCACCCTAGGTCTGTCACCATTATCTATTGCAGAGGCAAAAGTCACGAAATCTGCCGAATTAAGTCGATATTGAATAAACGAAGGTGAGATCCCCGTTGGAAGTGTTAACGGTATGAATTCAGCAGACGCAAGACCTTGGAACTTTAGGGTGATTACCTTATTCAGATATGGTCGCAATCTTCCATAAAGAACATCTTTCGGGAAGAAATGCACCGCACGGCTCTTCATCATTGCCGCTGTAGACGTTCCCAGGAGTTTCATTGTATGAGGTTCAACGTTATCCATTCCTACAAAAGGAAGGTTCATATGATCTTGAGGTCTGACTCGTTCGCGAATATTCATCGCGATTGTTTTCAGGTTTGTTTGTACCCATCCGTGCTCTATCAGCTCACTCATGCCGCCAGCACCTTATTCAGTTCCTCGATCAACCCTCGCAGTTCAGTTCCGAACAGTTCGGCGGCCTTGCCGACACCGCCTGACTCGATGAAGGGCGTGAGGCTGAAGTCATCCATGTCGAGTTCTAAGCTCTCGGCGATGTGGTCGCGGATCATGACCAGCCATTTCGTCTGTTCACTGGTGAAATTGGCGCCCTTGTTCTCCTGCTGGGCCATCCACGCTTCGAACCGGTCCCTTATCTTGTCGGCATAGGGGATCAGCGTATCATCCTTGTGCAAGGCGAATCTGATCAGCGAGACGATGTCGCTCAACCGCCGTTCCATGCCGACACCCTTGACCTTGTTCGCCTCGATCGTCTGGTACGCCGTCCACAATCGATCCGGCGTCCAGGCTCGCGGCGGCGCTGTAATGGCGTTGTGGATGCGCTTGATGTCATCGTAGCGGAGGCGCCTCGCGAAGGGCTGAGAGTAGAAGAACTCGAGTGCATCGATATCCTCTCGATGCTCCTTGAGGAAGGATTCGAACCCGGACACCATGTTTTCCGCCAGGACCCGATTCTTTTCCACCTTGCCGGCATGGAGCAGTTCGTCTATAGACTCATCGTCGAAGATCTGTTCGAAACTCTCCTTGATATCCAGCAGCAGCTTGCGCAGCCCGGGATTCGTGGCGAGCGGTTCCACGGCATCCCTCAAGAGCTTTTTCCGTGCTTCATCGAGCTGTTCATCGGTGGGTTCGACAGAGGCGTCGAGCCCGTTATCTTCCCGTGCCTGCTGTTCCTGTGTCTCAGGTTTAAGAGCGAGAACGATGTTTTTGCTGATGTCGCCGAGACTGAGCGACGGGAATTCAGCTATTTGTTGCTTGTCCTTATCGGTACAGCGTTTATCCAGGCGCGCCAGCCTGGATGCCAGGGATGACAGGTAGTCGGGATCGGTCCCGCCGAGCGCCACGTGTTCCAGCAGTTTTTTGAACGGAATATGTCTGGCCCGTTCCAACGGTTGCGTGTAGTTGAGTTGCGATTCCGTCACTCCGATGCAATCGACGATGATGAAATGGGTTTTCGCCTTTGCATCGGGCGTGACGGCGCGCAGGTCGTCGGGGTGTATGACGCGCACGCCGCGACCCTTCATCTGTTCGAACAGCACGCGGCTTTTTACCTGCCGCATGAACATGACGATCTCGATGGGCTTGATGTCGGTGCCGGTGGATATCATGTCCACGGTCACGGCGATGCGGGGATTGAACCGGTTGCGAAAATCATGGATGAGTTCGGGTGGTTTCTTGCCGGTGCTTCGATAGGTTATCTTCCTGCAGAATTCGTCACCCTTGCCGAACACCTGTCGGACGATACCGACTATGTCCTCGGCGTGCTGGTCGCTCTTGGCGAAGATCAATGTCTTGGGTACTTCCTTCCGGCCGGGGAAGATGTCAGTGAAAAGACGATCCTTGAAGGTCTGTATGACCAATTGTATTTGGTCCTTGGCCACGACGCTGTTGTCGAGATCGTCGGCGGAGTAGGTCAGGTCCTCGTCGGCATGCTTCCACCTGTCGCTACCCGTGCGTCGATCCCTTAATTTTATGTTTCTGCCTGCGGTTATGGTGGCGCCATTCTCGGTGATTTTCGTTTTTATCCGGTAAATCTCGAAGTCCACGTTGACGTTGTCGGCCACCGCTTCCTCGTGGCTGTATTCCGTCACCAGGTTCCGGTTGAAGAAGGCGTAGGTGTGGTTGGCCGGCGTGGCGGTCAGCCCGATCAAATAGGCATCGAAGTATTCAAGGACCTGGCGCCACAAGGAATAGATCGAGCGATGGCACTCATCGATGATGATGAAATCAAAGAATTCGGGCGGGATCGCCTTGTTGTAGATTACGGGGAGAGGATCCCTGTGAAGGATTTCCTCCTGCTCGTACAGTTCGTCTTCGTCCTCGCCCGGCGCGATCTCTCTTCCCTGCAACATGGCGTACAGGCGCTGGATGGTTGAAACAACGACCTTGCTGGACGAGCCCACGGTGTGCGATTGCAACCGTTGAACATTATAGAGTTCGATGAACTTGCGGTTATCGTCCGGCGACCAATAGCCGGCGAATTCCGATTCGGTTTGCTCACCAAGATTGCTCCGGTCGACCAGGAACAGGATGCGCCGCGCTCCGGCGAACTTAATGAGGCGATAGGCGGCGGTTATGGCCAGCAGTGTTTTGCCCGAGCCGGTGGCCATCTGGATGAGCGATCTTGGATGGTCTTCCTTCAGTGACTGTTCCATCCTGGTGAGGGCGATGACCTTGTTCTGCCATAGGTTGGGGATGCTGATGGGCGGCATCGTCTGTAATCGTGAGCGCAGGGTTGACGGATGCGTTTCATCCGCCGCCGTATACAGGCCGCCCTTGCCGTGCAGTCTCTTCACCCATGTATCCAGCGTCTCGGCCCGCAGCCATTCGGCGAAGGTTTCAGGGCGATGAAATTGGAAGATCGTCCTGGTCCTGGGTCGCGGATCGAGGTTGTTGAAGAACTTGGTGATTACGCCGGTCGACAGGTATCTGAAAGGAAGCGGAGTGATCGGCGGCTCAATGCAGCCAGGCATGCCATCGGCGTATTTCTCCGCCTGGGGCGCCACACCGCTCAGCGTGTGACCTTCCTTTTTGGCCTCGACAACGCCGACGGGTTTTTCATCCACGAACAGAAGATAATCGGCGACGCCGTGACCATGTCCCACGTGCAGTTCACGAATCGCGACGCCGCGCCCGGCCCTGAGATTTATCTCATCACGGCTCTGCACCGCCCAGCCCGATTGCTCGAGCTGCTGATCGATGTTGCTGCGGGCTTTTTGTTCCGGTGTGGTCATACATTTCCCATCCCTCGTTGAAGTGACTGTGTTGTCACCAAACAGAGTGTTATCTGGCAGGATAATCCAGCGTGATGAGAAGCTCAATCAATAATCGCCGCTGCCGTTGCGCATCCACCATATTCAATCATGCATGTCACCGCAGTTCCATGAAGCGGTGTTCCTTTGAACCGGGCGGCAATGGGCCAGGGGGTCGGATATTTTGATGTGGTGTTCCCTCCACCAGAAGATTGAAAGTTGTATTAACGGAACACTTGCCCTGTGGATGGATTACAGAAGTCGGTAATACGGGTTTGACCGAAGAAGGTGTCACGTTTTACGAACCCGTTCGTTCCGTAAAACGAGGTGTGGAGTTCCAGCAGTCCGGAATCGTCGCAGATGATCGTATCGTGAATGCCACCTGGTTTACCGGATACCGAAATATTGCCCAAAACCCACGGTGCGGTGAAGGGACTGTTGAGGTAGTCCATGTTTGCCTCCTTCCTGTGGAGAGAACACCGATCCAGTAATAATCTGATATTCAGGTATTGGTTACAGAGTTTTTTATTTCTGATCCAACTGGCATTCCTGCCCGATTTGAGTAACATGCGGTTGAAATGCAATTATTGTTGAAAAGTTAAGTAACATATTGATAAAAAAGTGAAAACCACTCCATGACCGCCATCCTGGGTGAGATGGCATCGGTGGAATGGGGATACGCCCCCCGTAGGCGCTGGTTGCAGGATTGCCGGAATCCCACCGGCGTGCAACTATGACACGAGGTCTCTAGACAGATGCCTCTCAGCACTCGTAACTAATTGGAACACAAAGGACAATTCTCTATAAACGGAGCCGGTTCAAGTTTAAATTGTCTGTCTGCGACAGGGTCTCCGCACACTCCGGCGGCGGCGTGAGGCGGGGCGAGGGACAGCCAGACGGTCGGTGAACCCTGGATAAACAGGGCCAAAATGAATCCTGAAGGGATTCAACATGACCGGCAAGTGAGGAGCCGCCATTCCAGCGAATCTGTGGCTATCGTCCCAATGCTTTGAAGGTCAATGATTCGCGACGATCATTCCAACTTTCGGGGTACGACCCCCGCCCCCCGGCCCTCGAGGTTGACCACTGCGGCCTGGAACTGTCGATCCGGTGAGGAATGGTGCTGGGGCTATTCTTGCTTCCAGATGCTGTCATGCGTATATTTTGAGTGTGAGGAGAAGCAAAACAAATCAGTAATGAATGATCAGGGGGAACAGATGAGACCGGTACTCACCATGACGGCGATAATCGCGGTATTTTGCTGGCTGACGACTCCTTTGGAGGCGACCATCCGAAGGGTGCCGTCCGAATACGACACCCTTCAGGCCGCCATCGACGCCGCCGACGAGGGCGATACGGTGCTCGTCGCCGACGGCACCTTCATGGGCATTGGAAACAGATTCGTTCATTGGTATGAGAAGGACCTTTTCGTCACCAGCGAAAACGGCCCCTACCACACCGTCGTCGATTGCGGCGGAGGCAACCTAGCCATGAGACTGGAAAATATCACCGCAGACTCCATGCTCCGTGGATTCACCTTCAGGAACGGCTGGGATTTCGACAACTGGCCGGGATCACTTCTTATCGCCAGCTATCAAAGCGCTTGCGCCCCGGTTATCGTGGATTGTGTGTTCATAAATAATGAAGCCTACCTGGACGTCTATTACTACACGACACCCACCGGCGGCGCGGTGCTCTCCTACGAAAGCGATCCCCGGTTCTTCAACTGCCTGTTCATCGGCAATTTCGGCACCGTCGACGGCTATTCCCCCGCCCGCATCTGCTATGCCGGCGCCATCGCTTCCCTTCGCGGGATGGTGACCCTCACCAACTGCACCTTTATAGACAACCGGATGGAACGTTATGAAGGCTCGCATATCATTCCCTACGGCACGCTGGGGTGCGGCGGATTCACGGCCAACAACTGCATCGTCTATCATGGTGATCCGATCGATATGCACAACGGCGTCAACGCCACCTACTGCGATATCGAGGGCGGCCGGCAGGGCGAGGGCAATTTCGACGCCCTGCCCCATTTCATTTCCGGCTATTACCTGAGCCAGACCGCCGCCGGTCAGCCCTTCGACAGCCCGTGCGTGGATGCCGGCGACAAGCCGGCCGACCAGGTATCCATCACCATGCCCGACGGGGTGCTTACCATGAGTCAGCTCACCACCAGAACCGATTGTGAGCCTGACACGGGCATGGTCGACGTGGGGTTCCATTACCACCTGACCGATCCGGTGCCGTCGCCGGTGGCGACCAGCACGCCGGCACCGACCCCCACGGCCAGTTGCACTCCCACGGAAAGGCCGGCCACCGCCACGCCGACCCCGACGGTCACGCCGCCCGACGGCACCTTCAACCTGTGGCTGGAGCTGAACGGCACGACCTTCATCGCCGGCAACAGGTTCATATTGCTGGCGATGTATGAGTCAACCAGACAGTATGCGGATATTCCTCTGGTGGTGGTGTTGGACGTGCACGGTTCATATTACTGCTACCCTTCGTGGCGCGAGCAGATGGACTACGGCCTGATCCATGTGTTGCCGGGCGGTCCCCATCAGGTCGATATCCTGGACTTTGTCTGGCCGTCCGGCGCTGGTTCTGATCAGGATGTCCGGTTCCACGCCGCTCTGCTGAACAAGGAACTGAGCGACATGTACTGCCTGGCGGAAAGCGTGTCGTTCGGCTGGCGGTAGAGGAAAGCCTCGTATCGCACCCCATCCGCAACACGCGACGGCGGTGCGCTGGGGATCAAGAGTCGGCGCCTTGTCAATGCCAAGATCTATGCAACGGACAACAGCCACGTGTTGAACCGGGGCGCGGGTGGAACTATGTGCTGTAGCTGAAAACCCAGCAGGCCAGGCAGGTCGCTTCGTCCAGCAACGCACCGGTGGATGCATCGAGCATGGCGGCCCAGAAGCGGAGACCGTGCATCTCCTCTCCGCCGGTTTCAGGCCAGATAAAACCGTCAACCAAGGGTAATTCCTCGACGCCGGGCGCCAGCAGCATGAGTCGGCCGTCGGGAGCTGCCGTCCAGCCATCCCAGAACCAGTATTCGCCGGTCACTTCCAGCACCGCCGCGAACACGATGCGCCGCTGCTCGCCGGTGTTGTTGATCAGCTCCGCCGTCAGACCGCATGCATCACCGGGGATGAACCTGACCGCCGGCATCGTCAACCGCACGCCATACGCAATCGGCGTGGTGGTGGGCGTTGGTTCGGGCGTGGGCGTGAATCGGTCCGCCGGAACCAGGTGACAACCCACATCCACCACACCCGTATCGCACACTTCATCCGTTCGGGTCGTCAGCTCGCCCATGGTGTAGCGTTCTTCTCCGATCACCATCGACACTTCTTCCGCACTGCAGTCACCCGCATCAATGCAGGGACTGTCCTGCTCCTGGCCGGCGGCCTGACTGCTCAGATACCATGTTCCATAAGGACCGGCCGTGAACAATGGCTCAGCGGAGAAATTGCCTTCACCGTCATAACCGTCCTGGATATCACAGTGGGTGACCGTGACCTCGCTCTCTTCCTGGTAGATCTGGTCAGTTTCATTGCCCCACAGAATACAATTGCGCAGTGCAACCTCGGACCACTTGGCGCGCAGCCCGCCGCCGGCGCCGTGTTCCGCCAGGTTGTCGAGCAACGCGCAGTTGTCGAGCGCCACCGCAGCGTCGTACAGATCCAGGCACGCGCCATTGCTCAAGGCATGATTGCCGGTGAACAGGCAGTTGACAATCGAGCAGTCCGTCCCGGCGCCGAGGCTGAAGCAGGCGGCGTTGAAATCGCTCCAGTCGGCGCTGAAAACACAGTGCTGGATGTCGGCCTCAGTCTCTTCCAGCATGGCCATGCCGCCCTGGCTCCACGCCTGGTTGCCGCGGGTGGACAGACCTTGCATCGCAACGCGGGACTGGAGGCAGTAAAGGCCGCCGCCCCAAAATCCGACATTGTCCGTCAGTTCGCAGTTGACCAGCTCCAGGTCGCTGTACTCGCAGTAGAGAGCGCCGCCGTAGCCGTAGTAGGAACTGGAATTGCCCGACAGCCGGCAGTGGCGCATGGTGACGGCGGAGGCCAACGTATACAGGGCGCCGCCTCTGAATGCGGCGCCGTTGGCGGCGAAGACGCAGTGTTCCAACAGGAGGTCGGCATACTCGCCGTAGACGGCAGCGCCGTAACCGTCGGCGGCGATGGTGTTGGAAGAAAACTCGCAGTCGATGAAATGGGGCGTCGCGCCGGGTCCGCAATACACCGCGCCGCCGGCGCCGGCGGTGCATTCTCTGAGCACGCATTCACGCATGACGAGTGAACCCGCCGCGCAGTACAGGGCGGCGCCGAAGTCGGCGACGGCGCCGGTGATGGTCAGGCCGCGCAGTTCGGTGTCCGATCCGCCGGTGACGAAACGGAAGCCGGGCGCTTCGCCTTCGCAGTCGATGGTGCAGGATGTCGACCCCTGTTCCGACGCCACCGTGACCGCCTTCCCGCGCAGGCTGATGTCACGGTTGCCGGCGCCGCGGTACGTGCCGGGCCGCACCAGGATGAGATCGCCTGCCGCGGCGGCGTCAATACCCGCCTGGATGGTGGCGGCGTCGCCTGGCACCAGGATGGTTCCGGCCAGCGCGGATAATCCCGGACAAATCATCAGGCACAGGATCGGGATAATGAAATGGCCATGCCGTCGAAGGTCAACCTTCCGCGTCATCTGCATACTCCTCACCGACCGATCGCCACCTGCAGGCGGTCAACCGGTCCGAGCAGGTCGCCGGTCTCTGCATCGAGACAGCCGGCCCAGAAAACAAGGGAATCATCGATGTCGATATCCGGAATCACCAGGTCAACCAGGACCATGGGATCGCTTTCTTGATGCTGATCGAGATGCACCGGCAGCGCATCCGGCGGCTCGGTCCAGGCGGGATAAAACCAATACCGGCCGGCTACCTCCAGCACGACGACCACAGCCACGGCGACGGGAGCGCCCGAGTTGAACAGCCGCGCCGCGACTGACAGCCGCTCGCCTGGTCCGGGTGCTTCGTCCCCGGCGGCAAGATCGACATAGACCTGTGCGGCATGCGGTACGGTCACGGCGCCGGCGTGCGCCTCGACGATCCGGGCCGGCCCCGGCGCTCCCACCCGGCCGCAGCCATCCACCGCCCTGGCCAGCACCTCGTAGCCGGCCGCCACGTCCGGCGCAAAATAGTAACGCCATGCCTCGGCGCCGGCCGCCGGTCGCCAACTGAGGCCGCCGTCCGTGGAGACCTCGACCCGCGCCACCCCGCTGTAGTCGTCGGTTGCCGTGCCGGTGAGCACGGTCACCGGCGCATTGGTCGTGAACCGATCGGGGAAGCCGGGTGAAGTCTCCGGCGGCAGCTCATCCCGCGGCGCATCCCGGTGCTCGATGAGAATCGTGTTGTCGCCTGTACGACATCCCATCAACAGGAGTTCGTCGTAGCCGTTACCGTTGAAATCAGCCACTTCTATCTCGCGATGCCGGCACCACAGGATGGGATCCCTGTTGGGAATGTCGTAAATCATTTCGTAGGCGTTGTCGCCCGTGCTCTTGAAGAACATGATATGCAGCGCCCCATAGGCGGCGAACTCCCGTAGTCCGTCGCCGTCGAAATCGCCCTTCACCACGGGGATGACGCCGCAGCCGATGGCGGGCCCCATGAATTCATAGCTGAAGTAGTAGGAATCAGGCGCGTCACTCTCCACCACCTCGACAAATTCCACGGGAGCTGATGTAAAGGTGGTGCCTGCCATGACCAGTTCAGGCCTGCCGTCGCCGTCGAAATCGTCGTGCAGAAAGCTGTCGCCGAAATGGACGGCTTGAAAACCGTACTTGTAGTGATAGAACCACTCGAGCCGATACGAATCGTCCCCGTCGCATTCCCAGATGTAAATGTCGTTGCACGCCGCCAGGATCAGTTCATTCCGGCCGTCCAGATCGAAATCTCCGGTGAGCTTGCCGGTACCTACACGTACTCCTTCCAGGGAAGCTTTCTTGACCAGAAAATGGGTTTCATCGTATTCGTAGATCTCCAGCCGGTCAGTCGAATAGTTCGTGAACAACACTTCCTGTTTACCGTCCATGTCCAGATCCGAGACAGTCGGCTGTCCGTTGAACATGGACCACAGGGGAGACCGGTAGATCTCGACGCTGGGATAGGCGTTCGGCGCCGGAGACTCAAGAATTACTACATTAAAGTCCACATTAATGAACTTGGACTCACCGATATACTCGGGCAGGCCGTTGCCGTTGATGTCGCCCATGGCAGAGAGTAACAAGCCGCGGAAGTCAACGGTATGCACAAACTCAAACTGGTTGCAACCCTGAGGTTCCATCAAAAAGGTGTAATGGTTCTGACCCGGCATGCTCACTTCCGGCATGCCGTTTCCGTTCACGTCGAATACCTCAGAATAATAATAAAAACAGGCAGATTTTCCCGGCAACGCATAGTTGATGATGACGAAGGGATGGTCCGCTTCAGCCTGAGGAACGGCAATAATCAGCGCGAAGATCGAGGAGAATAGGAGAGATCGCCATCTGCCGCTGTCTGTCAATGGACAGAACGAATGAAATCGGCTTTTCATTGGTGCACCTCCGTAACAACGGTATTCGACAGCCGGGTGAATTGACAAGCGGAAAGGGGGCTTCCAACTTCGCCCTTGTGGCGGAGTTGAAAGCCCCCGCAGCATTTAGGATGGTTCAGGATTTCCTCTGGAGAGATGCAGCTCCTGCCCTTGCCCACTGTCGGATTCATCAGGGAAGTTGACATACCATTTCGAGTCTGATGTAAAATATTTAATGACGCTTGAGTAGCCGGACGGATTGTACGTGTCGCCGATGTCCCAATCCACCACCCAGGGAGTCGTATGGAGCGGGAATGGGAATATCACGCCGTAGAGGTCGTTCTTGCAGATAGTGGCGAGCATTTCGTTGTTCTCATTTATATGGAAAGCATGTTTGAATTTCCTGTGCCACGGATCGGAGAAGATCATCTGGTCGTTCTTCCAGCCGATGGCGGGATCTCGGTAGTTCAGATGGATGTCGTAGTCGGCTTCATAATCTGTTCCAGCCACCGGTTCGTAATTGTAGATGACATGCGGGATGTACGAGCCACTTTCGGTGGTGTAGGAGATTTCCGGACCGGCATACCAGTTATGATCGGCCCAGTTCGGCGCCATCAGTAGTTCTTCACCGGACCATGAACCGTCATATTCGCGATACGCGATGACGTTCCAGTGATACTCCTCGTTGCCGGGGATTTCTTCTGAGATGTATTTGTAATCGGATTGATACACGAGGAAGATGTCGCCATCCGGTGCGATCACTGCACGCTGCTTCCAGCATTTGTGAAGGGCCCAAACACCGGTGTCGGGCGGACCTGTGACGTTGTACCCGTCTTGGCCGTATGCCCAGTTTCTGCCTGAATTGAGGGAATGATTCCAGAAGACATCGAGATAATTGTGGACATGTTGAGTTGTCGGTCGGCCGTACCAGATGACATGCACTTCGTTGCCGTGCGTCAACACTTGCGGCAGCATACATTGAGATGTGGCGCCGTAGTAATAATACCAGTATGGAGAAATCTGAACAGGCGCCGGCTGCCACATCTCATTGGTGAATTTCCTGGTGTACATGATCTTGCGCTTCTCGGCTCCCCAGTTCTGATCAGACCAGGGAGAAGCCGACCAGACGACGTGAAGAATGCCGTCGTCCGAGAATGTCAATGATGGCTGCGTAGCGCAGTGATGACCGTTGGTCTCACCAAGTTTCACCTGTGGTGAAAATAAACCCCCGATCTTATGCCACATGGCATACCACGTATACCAGTGCACTTCGAACTGCGTGGTGTGTGGATTGAAGACATAGTTCATATCGGACCACACGAAATGGGCGTTGCCGCTGCCGTCGAGTACCATGTCCTGAAAGCCGTTTTCCTGGGAACCCTGGATAATGCCAACGTTTGTTTCCCAGTCAGCATGAACCGGCGCAGGCATTGCCAAGAAGCCCGTCATCACACACACACAAATGAACATACTGTGAAGTTTCATGTAACTCCCCCTCTCAAGGTTTCATTAGGAAACTACTGTTGCCGACGATGTTGGCTCTTCCTGAGTCACCTCCCTTCCAGCGACAACCACCGCCATAGTTACCTCATGACACTGTCGGAAGGACGAACAGGTTCGCTTCACCTCACTTCCATGGATTGCCCGCCAAGCATGCACTCGTCGCGACGAGCGAGCACATGCAGCACGCCGGCGGACAAACTCAGCACCTTGTCGAATGGGCCGTCAATTTCCCTCCATGGCTAAGATTCGATACGCACAACCGGTGTCAATCCTGACTCGTCGTTCTGGTGCGACTGCTTCTCACAAAGAGCATTTCGTTTAGTAGGATTTCGATATTCGCATGACCGGCATCGCCTGGAAGCGTGAAGGTGTCAAGCCCTGTTTCAAACTTTCACTTAAAGCTAACCAGTAGAACGATTCCACAATCTGCGGGATGCCTTGTTCGAGGCGCGGGAATGCCTCTTCCGGCACAAACCTGATCGATGGACCCACTTCATCGGCGCCATGCTGAACGAATCCATGTCCGCCATCCTGGGTGAGATGGCATCGGTGGAATGGGGATACGGCCCGTAGGAGCCGCTTGCAGGATTGCCGGAATTCAACCGGCGCGCTACAGTGACATTAGGTCGACAGACAACGACGGCCGGCTCCATCCGGCGCCTGCCGGGAAAGGAGCCGGTCATGGATCATTACGAACACACCCAACCGGGAACGCTCATCCTGGTATCTCTGCTCCTGGTATTGGCGCTGATCGGTTACCTCTACCTCGTCACTCCCGCAGGACACATCGCCACGGGCCTCCTGTTCCTCGTCCTGGCAGCCGCCGCGTTCATTTTCCACTCCCTGACGGTGCGGGTCACCGACGCCGAAGTGATCGTCTCCTTCGGCCCCGGCGTCATTCGCAAGACCTTCCCCCTCGCCGATATCGTGACGGCCCGGGCGGTAAGGAACCCGTGGTACTTCGGTTGGGGCATCAGGGTGATTCCCGGTGGCTGGATGTTCAATGTTTCGGGTTTGAGCGCGGTTGAGCTTGAACGCTTCAGCGGGCGGAAGTTCAGAATCGGCACGGACGATCCCGACGGCCTGCTGCGGGCGATCCGGGCGGCTCGCGGCCTACCCGGTTAAGGACTGTCATGGCTGGTGCGGTGCTGGTATCCTCATATCCCCCCGGCTGTTTCGGCTGCCGTCCCCGATGAATCGCGTTATCCTGAGAAAAGGCCGCGAACGGTCGCTGCTGCGCTTCCATCCCTGGGTCTTCTCCGGCGCCGTCGGCCGCGTGGAAGGTTCCCCCGCCGCCGGCGACACCATCGAGGTGACGGCGACGGACGGCCGATTACTGGGCTTCGGCGCCTGGTCACCGGCATCCCAGATCAGGGTCAGGATGTGGTCGTTCAATGAACATGACCGCATCGACGAAGCATTTTTTCATGCCCGTATCCAGGCCGCTATTGACTGCCGCGAAGGACTGTGTCTGGCGGACCGCACCACCGCGTACCGGCTGGTGGCCGCGGAGGCGGACGGGCTGCCGGGCCTGATCGTCGACCGGTACAATGAATTCCTCGTCTGCCAGTTCCTGAGCGTCGGCGTGGAGAAATGGAAGCCGGTCATCCTGGCGCAATTGGCGGCACTGCCGGGCATCGAGGGTATCTATGAACGCTCGGAAGCGGCGGTGCGGACCAAGGAGGGGCTGCCGCCGCGCCAGGGCGCGGCCTGGGGCGCGGCGCCGCCTCCGCTGGTGGTGATCGAGGAGGACGACATCAGGTTCAAGGTGGACGTCATGAACGGCCACAAGACCGGGTTTTATCTGGATCAGCGGGACAACCGGCGCCTCGTGGCCGGTACCAGCGCCGGCATGGAAGTGCTGAACTGCTTCTCCTATACCGGCGGCTTCGGACTGGCGGCCCTCCACGGCGGCGCCGGGCACGTGACCAACATCGAGGATGTGGCGGCGCTGGTGGCGCTGGCAGATGACAATGTCCGCCTGAACGGGTTCGCCCCCGATCGCGTGACCAACATGAAGGGTGATGTCTTCAGGCAGTTGCGCCGCTTCCATGAGGACGGCATCCGTTTCGACATGGTCATCCTGGATCCACCGAAATTCGCCGAATCCATGGGGCACCTGAACCGCGCCGCCCGTGGATACAAGGATATCAACCGGCTGGCGTGCCACCTGCTGAAACCGGGCGGCACACTGTTCACCTTCTCCTGTTCCGGCCTGATGAAGATGGACCTGTTCCAGAAGATCGTCACCGACGGCGCCCTGGAAGCGGGTTGCACGGCGCGGATCACGCGGTGGCTCGGCCAGGCGCCGGACCATCCCATAGTGGCACATATCCCGGAGACACTCTATCTGAAGGGCTTGATGATGACAATACTACCTCACTAAGCGTCATGTGGCACGCGGGGTCGGGATCGGGCGGAACAACGGTGCAGAACAGAGAGTAAGGCATGACAACGGTCGACTCTCCCGGAGTGCCGGCTTCAGTCGGCATCTGCAGGCGACGATTGATCCAATGCCGCCTGGTTTTATGCCTTCGATGATCCATGGCGAATCCGTACGCGATTACGGGAATAAATAGTGCGCTGTTTTCCTGTCGAATGCGCGTTACCTGATGCGCTACGCAACTCACATGATACGACGCTGAAGGAGGTGGTCATGCTGCAATCATTTCGACAGACTATATTGCCGGTAGTACTCTTGTGTTGCCTGGTGGGGTCCGGCGGCACCGCCGCCGCCGGGCGGTTCATCGTGAAAGGCACGGTGCTGGACCGTAGCGACAAGGCGCCCCTGGAGGGTGTCACGGTGGTGTCTTCCTTCGGGCATACCGCGGTCACTGATTTCCGGGGCCGTTTCATTATACGCACTGGCGAATGGGGCGTGATGGAGCTGACTTTTTCCCTGCCCGGATTTGTGATTGCCTCCGAGCGGTTCATGGCCAAACCGGAGGCCGCCGTGGAGTCGGTCATAGAGCTGGACCAGGCGCCGGTATACCGGGACGAGGTGCTGGTGGAGGAAGCCGCGGTACCGGAGGTGGAGCCTGTGGAATTCGTCACTCCGGATTACGTGGTGAACGCTCCCGGCGCGTTCGAGGACACCCTGCAGTCGCTGCAGATCATGCCCGGCGTGGTGGGCGGCGACGACTACACGGCGCGGCTGTTCATCCGCGGCAGTCGCCCCGATCAGAACGGAATGTTCCTGGACAACATACCCATCTATGATCCCTACCGGCTGTTCGGTCTGACCAGTTTGTTCAATCCCGAGACCATCCATCATGTCAAGTTGATTCCCGGTGGTTTCGACGTGCGATACGGCGACCGGCTGTCGGCGGTGATCGAAGTGGATAACCGTCACGGCTGCCTCGCCGACCGGTTCACCGGCAGCGCCAACCTCAGTCTTACCACTACCAATCTCATCGCCGAGGGGCGTTTGTTCGAGACCTTCCCGTCCAGTTGGCTGCTTTCCGCCCGGCGCACGTACTACGATCTGGCTATCAAGGCGGCCGATAACGATGCGTCGTCCTATCCAAGTTTCACCGATTTCCAGTGCCTGACGTACTTCCAGCCGGCGCCGCGGCATGAGTGGTTCGTCACATTGATGGCGTGTGACGAAGGCACCGACATATCAGAAGATGAGGATGTGGACGAGGATCCCGATCATGTGGACCTGGTGGACGACCAGAAAAACTACGTAGCCGGCGTGAACGGTTCTCATCTCCTGGGAACTGCCACCCGCCTGAGGTATGTAGCGTCATTCACCCGCAACCGCCAGGTATCCGACACCTTTTTCCGCGAGGGGGAAACCTCGTATGTCACTCGTTTCGATCAGGATCTCACCAGTTCAAACTACAGGCTGGGCGGTATGTTCGAATGGCATACGTACCGGCACTCGGTTCACGCCGGGTTAGAGGCGGCCCGCAGTGACAACGAGGTGCGGTTCAACCTGGCCACCGACGATCCCCGGGCGGACATCCCGGACGACCTCCTTCATTTCGGGGAATCCCAGGATTACGGCAAATTCGGTTGGTATGCCCAGGACACCTGGGAGTTCATCCATGGCCTGGAATTGAAGGGCGGCATGCGCTGGGACCTTTCCACCCTGTCCGATATGAGTGCATGGAGTCCCCGCGTGTCGATGCGCTGGCAGTTGGAGGACGGCTGGAGCATGCGGGCGGCCTGGGGATATTACTATCAGTTTCCCGGCTACGACTCATTACAGGGCGATGGGTATTTCCTCGACCTAAGGGGAATAAAAGACCTGCACCTGAAGCCGGAACGAGCTGTGCATTATGTACTGAGTGCCGAATACGAGAATCGCGGCGGTTGGGGTATCGAGTTCGACGTATATTACAAGGATCTGGATGATCTCATTGATTCGGGCGTGGCGGAGGAGACGATCCTGGTGCTCGACGAGAGCGGGGCCGCCGTGCCGTACACCAGGGATTCCCTTACCTGGGATCCGGAGAACTCCCGTCATGGGTTCGCCCGTGGACTGGATATGACGGTCACGATCAATGATACGAAGACCCGGCCTTGGTACGGGATGTTCACCTACACCTACTGTGAGGCCAGGAGCCGTCGCGCGGATGAACCCTACCTGTGGGAGTCGTGGGACCGCCGCCACTGTGCGACCTGGATCGCCGGCTGGAAGCTGAATCCGCGCTGGGAACTCGGCTGGAAATGGCGTTTCGGCACCGGATTCCCTTATACACCGCTGACCAATGTCATCCGGGTGGTGGATGATCTTGACGGCGATGGCCGGTATGAGCCTGACGAGGGTGAGACCTTCACATACCAGCGGGATGATCCGGACGAGGTGATCCGGTCGGAGCGCTATCCCGCCTATCACCGCCTGGATTTCCGCGTGCAGTATTCGCGGCGGTACAGGCACCTGGATGTGATGTATTACCTGGACATCATCAACCTCTATGCCCGGAAGAATATTCAGTCATACGATTACAACGCCGATTTTTCCGAGCGTGAGGAGGAGGAGGGCATGCCGTTCCTGCCGTCGTTCGGAATAAAGATCCGGTTGTGATCCAATCCCGCGGGCTGGTGATCTGCCGTGGCGGCGGGGGGTGAGGTGCGGGCAGCCTGTGTGGCCGCCGTTCCAGGTGGATCTGTCGTCGGCAGCGCCTGTGCCGGTCCCGCGCCACCTTGGATCGAATCGGCGACCTCCGTCGTGGTATTGAGCGCCCCGGTACGATTGGGTAAGCTTGGGGCGGCGTTAATGCGACGGTTCGCCGGTGCGATCCGGGCATCCGCCGGAAATGGTGAGGTCATGGCCCGGGAGCGGCGCGCCCAGGTAACGGAAATACTATCGCGGCGGGATGGCGACTGCCATTCGGAGGAATTGTTCGCCATCCTGTATGATGAGCTGCGTATGTTGGCCCGCAGGTATATCGGCCGGCGGACCGTGACCATCCAGCCCACCGAACTGGTGCATGAAACCTGGCTGAAACTGGTCGATCAGAGCAGGGTGGACTGGCGCGGCAAGACGCATTTCTTTGCGGTCAGCGCACTGGTGATGAAACGAGTGTTAATCGATGCCATCCGTCGCCGGAAGAGTGTCAAACGTGGCGGTGCGTGTGATCCGGTGACACTGGACAGGGTTTTGAATCTGGCCGCCGGTGGCCGTATGGATCCGGAATTGGCGGTGGCATTGTACGATGCACTGGAAAAATTGGCGCAGGTGGACGAACGCGAGGCGCGGGTAGTGGAGCTTCGAATATTCGGAGGATTGACCGTGGAGGAGTCGGCCCGGTATCTGGGAGTGTCCACCCGGACGGTGAACTCGGACTGGCTGCATGCCCGAGCCTGGCTGCGCCGTGAACTGGCCGGGGCGGCGGTGCGATGAGCCTGTTCCATCGTGCGAAGGAAATCTTCATAGCGGCATCGGAGTATGATGCCGGTGCGCGCATCGACTATGTGAAGACGGCCTGCGGCGGCGACCGGGAGCTGAACGAGGAGGTGCTGTCGCTGCTGGAGCAGCACGAATCACTCGCGGATCCGCACGTCGATGCCGCCGCTGAGGGTGCAGCGGGCGATGGGCCGCCGTCGCCCGGCACGGTGCTCGCCGGGCGTTACCACCTGCTGCATCGGCTGGGCAGGGGTGGCATGGGTTCCGTGTATCTTGCCCATGACCGGACGCTGGACATAATGGTTGCCGTAAAGTTCCTGTCCCCGGTCACACCCGGATCGG
>JAFGDC010000083.1 GCA_016932295.1 candidate division CSSED10-310 bacterium | reverse complement strand
TACGCCTTACGTCGTCCCGGTCGATTCGATTATGAGCTGCGTATCGGCGCACCCAGTTCGGAAGGTCGCCGGCAGATATTGAACATCCATTCGCGGCATATGCCTCTCGAACAGGTGGACTTGTTCCTTCTCGCGAGAAAGACGCACGGATTTTCCGGCGCGGATCTCATGAATCTTTGCCGGGAGGCGGCCTATCAGGCGTTGCGGCGCACCGTCGGTGAAGCGCGCGATCCAGCCTCGGTGCTGGCCGAAACGCATCCCGCGGTCACGCAGCGGGACTTCGATGCGGCGCTGCGGCAGCAGTCCCCGTCCCTGCTCCGTGAGTTCGCCGTGGAAAAACCCGCCGCGTTGAGCTGGGAGGATGTCGGAGGCCTGGAGAGCATCAAGCGGACTCTTATGGAGGAAGTGGTCCGCGCCATCAGGAATCCAGGGGATTTCGCCGCCATGGGCATTAGGCCGGTACGGGGCGTGCTGCTCTATGGTCCGCCGGGCACCGGCAAGACGCTGTTGGCAAAGGTCATCGCCGCTCAGGCTGAAACCAACTTTATCTCGGTGCGTGGTCCGGAAATGCTGTCCATGTGGTTCGGGGAAAGTGAGAAGCGCATCCGCGAAGTCTTCGCCCGTGCTCGAGAGGTGAGTCCTTGCATTGTGTTCTTTGACGAGATCGATGCCATTACGGCCCAGCGCGGGAAGAATACCGCGGATGCGGCTGACCGTCTCGTCAACCAGTTGCTGACAGAGATGGATTCGGTGAGCACCGATGAACATGTGTGCATCGTTGCCGCCACCAATCGCAAGGATATTCTGGACCCGGCGCTGCTCCGGCCGGGTCGCTTCGACTATCAGATCCTGGTGCCGTTGCCGGAGCAGGAAGAACGCCGGCGGATCTTCGACATCCATTTGCGGGGTAAACCCTTGGCTCCCTGTGTCGATGTGGAGGAACTGGCCGGGGTTACCCGCAAACTGTCCGGCGCGCATATCGAGGAGATCACCCGGCGGGCAGGATTGCGCGCCATGCGGGAGTCGGAGTATGACTTGGGCGTGGCACGGATCACCCAGGCGGGATTGATGAAGGCGGTGGAGGAAATCCAGCTCAACGTCAAGTATTTGGAGCAGCGTCGTCCCATTGGTTTTGGAAACAAGGAGTAAGGGGCGTTACGGTGCCGCCGCGTGCGCTTCAGCGCAGGTAGCCGAGTCGCTGCAACTGGTCGATCTGTTCGCCGTTCAAGGTGAATTCCGGTTCGTCGTGGGTCAGCAACTCCCGCCGCCGCTGGGCTTGCATCATCAATTGCCGTCGCAGCCACTGCTCCATCAGCCCGGTGCGGACGGGCAGAAGCGTGCCCAGATCCTGCCGCTCAGCCGGATCGCTGTTCAGATCATAGAGTGAGCGGGTTTGGGAGCGTTCGTCGAGGATCATCTTGAAATCACCATCGAACACCGCGCGCATCGGCTGCCCGGGCATGCCGCCCCGCATGTAGAGCGGTTCCGCGCGGCTTGCGCCGGTCGCCAGCAGGTCGATTCCCACCCCGGAAGGCGCGGTGGTTGACCCGAGCAGGCCCAGGGCAGTTGGCAGCACGTCCACCAGGGAACAAGGTCGTGTATCGAGCCGGGGTCGCACATGTGGTGCATGGATGAGCAGTGGAACATGGGTCATCTCCTGGAAGAGCGTCGAGTTGTGCAGCAGCCGACCATGCTCCTGGAACGCTTCACCGTGATCGGCCAGGACGATGACCGCGGTGTCGCGGCGCGCCTCCAGCACCCGCAGGACTCTGGCCACCTGTGCGTCGACGTACGAGAGGTTGGCGTCATACAGTTGCATCACGTCCCGCCGCCGTGCTTCAGGCATGTGTTCACCGGCTGCTTCCACGCCGCCGAGGTAGTCCACATCCCCGAGCCGCGCCGCGTCCTCGATGCGGCCGAATCGTTCCCGGTATCCGTCCGGTGGCAGATAAGGCGCGTGTGGTTCGAGGAAGTGAAGATACATGAAGAAGGGTTCGGGCGGACGCCGCTCGAGCCACGCCAGCGCCTGATCCGCGATGGCCGCGGCCGGGATGGTGGAAGTGGACATCTTGAAGCATTCGAACATGTCCTCGAACCCGTTGAGAACATGGTTAATGCCGGATGCGGCGGGATTGGCCGTGACCGCGACGGTGGTGGTGCCATGCATCGCCAGGATACCGGCCAGGGTGGGCAGACCCCCATCCAGGCGGTAGCCGAAGTCGATGACTCCATGTGTTTCCGGGTACAGACCGGTCATGAGACTAGCCACGGCCGCAACGGTATAGGGCGCGGTTGTCGAGCAGTTAGTGAATTGTACGGACGTGCGGGCCAGGCGGTCGAGCATCGGTGCATGCCCGGAGGCATGCCCCCAGGCACCGAGATGATCGGCCCGGGCGGCATCGAGCAAAAGTATCGCCAGGTTGTCGGCCGCCGGCCGCGGTTCGGGTACGGCGGTGGGTGCCGGCACTCCGGGTGCATGGAATATGCCGCCGCGCAGCATCAGGTCACCACTGTCACCGGTTGCTTCGATTTCGATTTGAACCGTT
Organism: candidate division CSSED10-310 bacterium; assembly: GCA_016932295.1. The sequence goes on along the minus strand of JAFGDC010000083.1, from coordinate 4,726 downwards.
TCGTGGATGGGCAGTTCGAGATGCTGCCAGCCCCATGGTTTGAACCAGGTGTGAGTCATTTCGATCCGTACCGGCGCGGTGCCGTCGCTCCTGGCGGTCAGACGCGCCCGCGCCGCGCCCCTTGTCCGCCATTGCAGCAGCAAACGAGCGCCGGGGCTGTAGGCGGCGCAATACTGCAACCTGGACCCGGCCGGCACTCTCACCTCGCCGCCGGCGGCCTCGATGGGGACGACCTCGCCGCTGTCTCCGGACAGGATCAGCCGATGCAGCCGTACGCCACCTTTCGATCGGCTGGATTCACTGGAAACACCCGGCAGCCGCAGCTCCAGCGTTGCGACGCCGGTACGCCTGGCGGCCTTGGGCAGATCGTATCGCCGCTCGATCGGTGCGGCGGTGATGATGCTCTCACCCAGTGGAACACCGTTCATGAATACCGCCGCGGTACACTGGTCCGCACCCGCCGCGCTCAATTCAAGACGAAGTGTGGTGCACCCTTCGGAGACGGATGGCAGTAGTATCCGGTTACTACAGTCGGTGGCGAGTACGCCACCTTCATCAGATATGAATCCATGGGTCAGAAACCGCTGCTCCGCCTGTTCGCGGAACGTCGTATCAATGCCCTGGAAAAGACGAGCGACCGCCACGTTCGCCGCAAGGTCGAACTGGCAGGCGGGCGGCGGGTGGCTGCAGGCCGCCGCCAGCGCCAGCATCGCCCCGGTGAGCACCACCAGGGGTCGCGCCGGCGTCATGAATAACTATCGCTATTTCTTGCCGGCTTCTTTGAGCCTGCGCAGGCGTTCTTTTTTCCGCCTTCTGCCATTGAGTCTGCGCATTTTCATGGAGAGACGATTGTCATGCTTGCCCATGTTCCGGTCCTTTCATCTTCGTTGCCGTTGAAGACGGCCTGCATCGTGCAAAGCTGAGTGGCTCCGCTTGCCTCAAAGCTTCCGTCCATATTCGACTTCGTATGATTCTCCCTCGCTCCTGACCCTTCTGATTTTCACCTTCACTTCATCACCCACCTCGAGTTGGATGAGCGGTTTGATGAAGGTGCCCAGGCCGCCGGCGTGAAGTTTCACCATCACTTTTTCACCTTGAATGTCTTCAATAATTCCCCGGACAGCGACGCCCGCCTTCAGGCTGAGCTGTTCAGCCGCTGGTTCCGCAGTTCGGGCTTGTTTCAATTTTTCCAGTCCCTGCAATCCCTTGGCCAGGCTTGAGGCCAGGCTCGATGCCATGGGGCGTTCGGAGGTCGACTGAGATCGTGATTGCGGGCGGTCGCCGGGAGGACCCTGCCGTCCAGGCCGCTCATGGCGTTGATAGAATCCGCGATGTGACTGCTCTCCTGTCGGCCGTCCGCCACGATCCTGCGCCACGGTTCCCGGCCGCGCAGCCCGTTCACGCGGTTCCCGCCGCTCTCCGTCGCGCGATTCCCGCCGGCGCTCGCCAGGTTCGTGCCGTTCCCCATCGCGCTGCTCCCCGCGCCTGTCAGGTTCGCGCTGCTCCGGTTCCTGGCGGGGGCGTGGCGGCAACGGGAAGACCAGGTTGCCGTCCTCCGGCAGGGGAGTCTTGGAAAAGCCGGCGCTGAACCAGCGCCGCCGGTCGGGATACCGGATGAAACGCCGGCCCAGCCGCATGATGTCGCGCAGGACCGGGGCGGCTGCCAGCGGATCACTGCCGTACCAGCTCTTGACCTCGTCCAGTTTGGCGCGGAACGCTTCCTGCTCCATGGTGAACTCCTCGGCCGCCTGGTCGGGATTGACGTACAGCCTGGCAGGGTCGAGGAGGGTGAGGGATGAGATGCGGAGCTTGACGCTGCCCAGGCCGATGGGCTTGCCGAGACCCAGCTTGTGACACAGACTGTCGTCCGCCAGTGGGCGGCCGTCGAGGTCCAGGACCCAGCACAGAAGCGCCAGTTCTTCCCGGGACAGGTTGTCGAAGTCGATGGTAAACGAGAATTGCGCGCCCTGGCTGACCGATTCGTTGACCGTGACGTTTTGTACCCGCGGCAGATTCCTGGGGTCGAGATAGTTGTTTTTGTGTTCCTGGTGGTGGTAGTAGAGTTTTCGTCCGCGCAGGCCGCCGTCTTTCAGGTAGAACGGCTCGTGGTGGGGCTTGGGATGGCCGAGTTCCCGGAGGAGCAGTGGTTGTTTTTCCAGGGAGTCGGGTGTGACGAGCCGGGCGTCGCAGATCCGGATTTTACCGGCGAACATTCCAGCCTGACCTGGCCCGGCGGCCCGGCGTTCACCGCCGATCCGTCGTGAACGTCGTCCGCCCTGTATGTGTGTGCCCTGGTTGCCGAACATGCGGCAGGTGATACAGAGCCCTTCACCGTCGTTGGTTCGATACCGGCCTCGTTGATCAGTGAGTCCGCATTGTTCATACCGGAAGGTTTCTGGCAGGGCTTGCCTGTGGTCGACGCGGATTTTATCGCGGCTTTTCTTTTCCGGGTCATAGTGTTGGTACCGATAGGTGCCGTTGAAGGTGCTCACACAACCGTCACCGATGATTTCGGCGTAGTTCCGGAGCATGCCTTTCAGGGTCGATGCGGGGATGATCTTGTCGCCGCGCCGGTTGTGGGGGAAGGTGAGGTAGACGCGATGCTGGAAGTTCCGGCCCTGTTCATCCTTTCGATGCAGTTCGACCATTTCCCCCGGTACCCGGTTGACCAGTACCAGACGGGTCAAGGTCAGCATGTCGGCGGTCAATCTGCCTGACAACGCTTCTCCGTCAATGCGGTCATGACCCAGCATTCGGGCGGCGGTGCGACGTTCGATGCCTTCACCAAACGGCGCGAAGTTGTAAGGATTGGTGAAATACCTGGTCATGACTCAGCCCCTCGCTGCAAGTTCCTGTTTCCTCTGCGTCGTGAGTGGCGCTATGGCATGCAGCCATTCGCCCACCATCCATGCTTCGAAAGCCTGCTGGTCCGTGATCCGGTAGCAGCGGGTCAGATCCTTGGCGGACACTTGCCGCAGGCAGTCATCGGTCACCTTTGCGCTTTGGATGAGGAATCCGAAGCGTTGGTGGGGCAGAAGGTCACCCAGGCCAATGGCGGCGTCCCGTGCCCGACTCCTGCCGTGAACGGTTATTTCGGCGGCGGTGATTTCCGGCAGCAGTTTCCCCATGCCCAGGCTCTTACGGGCACCCATGGCCAGGCGACCCGCCGCGACATCGCGCAGCAGCAGCAAAAACAGACCGATCTGCCACAACTCGAAATTGGTGAATTCGACCACGGCTTCGAAGCGCAGATCCTCCACCACCTGATAGGTGACGGCTGATCGTGTTCCCAGGCTGCCGGTTATCCTGTCGATAGCGCCGCTCCTGCGCATCAGGGGTGGCGCCTGGCGGGCTTTGGACGATGTCCGGCAGCGTGCGTCATTCATGGTCAAGGCACCCTGGAAAAGACGGTTGCCGAACATCCTGCAGACTGGACAGGAGTGGTGATAGAAGTCCAGCACGGCAGCATGCGTTCCGCTTTTCTGCAGGCGCGTCGAACAGAAGCAGCGCTCGGCGCCGGGATCATGGTGGTTCGGATCGCAGGCCAGGGCCGGCGCACCGCCGTTCATGGAGAGGATGGCGCGCTCCGCCTGAGCGCGGAACATGCCCGTCAGGGTGGTGGCCGGGATATAGGGGGTCAGCCGCTGCAGGTGCCGGTTCACCACCGCCGATTCCAGTTCATTGAGACTTTCCTCGCACACGAACAGGGTGTCGGGGAAATTATCCGGGCGGTCGTTACGGAGCAGTCCTCGTTTGATGAGATCCGTCTTGCCGTACCGCCCTTCCTGGATCAGGCCCGGTCCGTTTTGATCGAGGCGCAGCGACAACTGACAATGGTTGAGCCAATACCCTAACATTCCTTGACTCCCTTGAAGCGCATCAGTCGGGAACTATCCGCCAGTCGATATGATCCGGTTTCCAACAGAACACGCGCGCCGTTGCCGGGCAGTGGATAGTCCAGCGGGCGGGAACTTTCCTCGGCAAACCAGAAAAGTCGTTCGCCGGTCCTCAATTCGCCAACCAGGACGCTGGCTTCAGATTCACCACCGGGCTGCAGTTCATCGATGATGGTCTCGAATTCAGCGGCCGCAGGCGCCTGGTCCGCGCCGTCATCGATCAACTGGACCCGGAAGGTGCCGCCGTGGCCGCGCCGCCAGTGGATTTGCGACAATGGACCGAACAGGATGCCTTCGTCCCACTGCGCGAACGAGGCGACTGGCACGTGCCGGGTGAATCGCACCCGGTGCTCCGCCACGAGAATGGCATGGCAACTGTCGAGGGCGGCCGGGAGGAGTCCGCCGATGAGTTGTTCCAGGTCCTCTTTCCGATAGGTTCCATAAGCCAGTATGGTCACCTCACGCCTCCTTCCCGCGGAGCGTCACGGCTTTTTCACGCAAGGTCAGGGCACGGGCCGCAAAGCCGTTGATAGCACCGGCTTTCAAGTGCATCCAGCGTCTGGCGGTCTCCCCGAGAAACCACTCCATCGTGGAAGCCCGCCTGATGAGCACTCGATGCCGCAATCCCTTTTCCTCGGCCCGGGTCGGGGTGAAGGCGCGTACATTCGAGATGACGCCGTCTGTTTCGAAGCCGTAGGCACTGTGATCGGCACCCCGGTAGACCGCGCCGATGCCCTCGATGGTGTAATCGAATTCCTTGCCCTTGAAGCCTTCCGTTCCGCAGCGCACGAACCGCAACTCGGTGATTTTTCCCGTGATGCCGCCCATGC
>JAFGDC010000082.1 GCA_016932295.1 candidate division CSSED10-310 bacterium | reverse complement strand
ACGGCAGCCAGGCGAAGCGCTCTTTCCAATGGGGTCGTACCCGGAATCTTGTAATGATCGTCGTGGTGCGTTGGCTTTCAATCTTCTACGGCAGCCAGGCGAGACTCTCTTCCAATGGGGTCGTACCCGGAATCTTGTAATGATCGTCGTGGTGCGTTGGCTTTCAAGCTTTCACAACAGCCACGGAGACAAAGGATGAATTGCTGGCGTTACTCGAACACGACTATACGCGGTGAGCAGACAGGAGATGGTGTCCTTATGAGGGAGTGAACCGACGGCTTTGGTGTGCCGGGGTAGCCCACTGGACTGACCAAACACGCCCTGGGCGTGGCCTGATTGGTCTTTCCTCCGCCCCCGACATGCCAGTGGCGCTGATAAAGACACCACTGAAGGCACACGAAGGCGCTTTTCGTCGGGCAATCGCTCCTCACTACTGATCCACCTCAGACGTATATCGAAACCAAAGGCCCTCGTGATTTCGCCTTCCCCTGACCGCCCCGTGTGAGGAATAATAGTGCATAACCTTTCGAGGAGAAGCGCTTTGCCGGTCAACTTTCGGACAGCGTCTCGGTGGTGGATGGCGGTCATCGCGATGATCGCCCTGTCCACCATTTTCTTCACCGCCTTGAAAATCCTCCAGTATCGGGCCCTGTTCAGTTGGGAAAACGGAGACGATGCGGTGTACAACCAGTGCGCGTATTCCACCGCCCGCGGCGGATTGTTTCAATCGACGGTGAAGGGTGACCGGATCATGTTCGATCATCTCCATCCGATCATTGCGGTGTATGGTGGCGCGTACCTCGCACATCCTCATATCTATACATGGTTCCTGCTCAACAGTTTCCTGCTGTCCGCCGGCGCCGTCCCGATCTTCCGCCTCGCGCGGGGATGGCTTGGTTCTTCCGGCATGGCCCTGGCGGCCGCTGGCTTCTATCTCTTCTACAGCCCGTTGCATGCCATGCAGTTGGGAGTACTGGAGCCGGAAAAACTGGCCATCCCGTTCTGGCTCTTTGCCGCCCAAGCCTACTACCGGAAGCGTCCGGCGGCTTTCGCCGCCTGGTCGGCGGCGGCGCTCTGCTGTAAGGAAAACATGGGATTGATCCTGTGCATGTTCGGAGTGTACGCGTTACTGCAGGGGCGGCGAGCCGGCTGGATCTTGATTCCTTTCGCCGCCGGTCTCGTCTGGCTGGCCGTGGCCCTCGGCTGGGTGGTGCCGAAGCTGATGCCGGAGGTCACCTATCAGTATGAATACCTGCGCCAGATCCAGGGTGGCGGGGGAGGCTTCAGTGGCATCTTCGACATGGTCCTGCTGCACCCATGGGAAGCCCTTCGCCTGGCTGTGAGGACCGACCATCTCCTGTTGCTGTGGCGGCTGGCGCGCCCCACGGCATTGCTCTGCCTGCTGGCGCCGGAAGTTTTGCTGCTGTCCGCGCCGACCCTGGCCCAGATCCTGCTCACCCAGCCTCGATTGACCACCCCGCAAGATCATTGGCTCAGCGGCGCCGTACCCTTCTTCATCCTGGCGACGGTCATAGGCTGGAGCAGGCTGGGAAGGGTGGCCGCGGTCGGGCGTCGTCGTGCAAGGTGGGCGGCGCCGATCATGCTGCTCGCCTGCGCCATATGGTCGGCAGCCGGCGATAATCTCATCGGGGAACTTCATGACGACCATATCGACGACACCAGGTTCATCGGTGTCACCAATATATTCGATCCGGCATTCCTCCGGTGGGACAATACCGATCGGGCCGCCTGGGAGATCATGGCGTTCATCCCGGATTCAGCATCGGTTGCGGCCAACGGTCCGCTCCTGGTGCCGCTCTCCAACCGGCTCCTGCTCTATGAATTCGGACATCCGAGACACGAGGGACGCGAGTTGACGGCGGATTACATCATGCTGCAGGTATCTCCCGCTTATTTCGGCGGCGGCCACGACGTCTTTCTGGATACCGCCAACCTTTTACCGCTCAAGACCCGGTTGGAGGCGGGAATGTACGATGTGAAGGCCTTCCGGGACGGCTTCCTGCTGCTGCGGTCCCGCCCGGCGCCCGCCAGCGACGGACCGCCCGCGGCCTTGCTGCGGACCCTCGATCGCGTCATGGCACAGAGCGCGCTGCTGGCACCCCTGCGGGGCAGCCGGGAGACCTTCTGATGGTACCGGAGCGCGCCCGGGCCTGCCGAATCATCCACCTACATAACCGAGTGATTGCAGTTCCTCGATGGTATGATCGGAAATCCCCTCGAGCGTGCCGAAGTGACCGCTTGAGCTGTTCTTGATCAGCTCCGACATCCGCTGCGCCATGTCCCTGGCGATGTCCGGATGGGATGCGGCCACATCGAACATCTCGTTGGGGTCAGTCGCCCGATCGTAGAGATGCATCGCGCCGGTCGATTGATCGACGATCAACGTCCAACGGCTGTTGCGAATCGCGCGAGTATCGCTGGCCCGCCTGATGAAGTACCCTGTCGGCAGGGCGAAGACGCAACCGGATGTGGTCACCAGGTTCCAATCCCTGACCTCGGGCACAAAGGGTTCCGAGCCGAGCGCGAAGGATGCGAGCAACCGGTCGTGCATCTCGGTGTTCTCCGCGCCTTCCCAGGATTCCAATAATACGATACAGGCCTGCGTGGCGTGTGGCTCCTCGAGTTTCATCCTGAAGCTGAGGGCTTGCGACGCGATCAGGCAGGTGGTTTCGGTTTCCCACTCCACCTTGAAAAAGGAACCGGCGAATTCTCGTTCAACGCTTTCCCGGATAGTCGAGGAGGGGTCGCTGGCCCGCACGGTTCCACACCAGTAATGCAGGCTGTTGTCGAACAGGCACTCGACTTCGATATCCAACAGCAACTGTCGGAAAAACAGGTTTTCACTGAGGACGACATCGCTATCGGGGTTATCCGGAGCGAACAGGTCGGTGCCGTCAAGCCGTTCGGGACCGGGAATACCCAGATATGCCAGTAGCCAGGGGAGTATGTCCACCGATTGCACCGGCTTACCCGCCAATTTGCCGGCGGGAATACCAGGACCGCGCACGATGAGCGGAATCCCGATATCCGGTTCGAAGAGTGAGAGGAAAGAATGGTCGAAAGCGCCGTGGTCCATGAATTCTTCGCCGTGATCGGCGGTGACGATGAGAATGGTGCGGTCGAGGAGGTCTTTCTCCTTCAATGTACGTAGTAAAAGATCGATGTACGAATCAGCGTGGCGCAGGCAGCCGTTGTATTCGTCAAGGTAGAAATTCAGATCCGCCGCGCCGTTCAGCGAGCTGTAGCACGGTATTGCCCTGTGGTCGATGAAGTGAGATTGATCGTTTTCCACGAACAGGTTCCCGTAGGGATAGGGGGAGATGAAAGGATTGTGCACGTCGAAGCTGTGGATGAAGACGAAGAATGGTTTATCGCGGCCGGCTGACGTGATGTACGAGACGGCCGGCGGCATATTCTGGGCGAACTCCCTGCCGTGTGATTGGAAGATATGGAATCCCCGGTCCAGATTCCAATCCTTTGATACATATCCGCCACCGACGAAGGCGGCGGTCCGGTATCCCGCCTCCGAAAGGAGTTCCGCCATGGTTGGCGTGGTCCACGAACCCTTGTGGTGGTCGATCAGCACGCCATGGTGGCTCGGGTAGAGACCGGTGAGCATAGACCAATGGGAAGGCAGGGTCCAAGGTGCATTGGAGTGGGCATTGATGAACTGGGTGCCTTGCCGGGCGAGCCGGTCGATGGCCGGGCTGACGTTGCGCGGGTAGCCATAGACGGATACGTGATCTGCCCTGAGGGTGTCGATGGAAACAAGGATGACGTTGGGCTGGTTCGTTGGCCGGCAGCCGGAGGTGGCCAGCATTCCTGTCAACCAGGTCGATACGAGCAGGATGGAACACCCGGCGCTCTTCAATGCGCACCATCAGCCATGAGGTTCGGCTCCTCCTTTCCCGCTAAACTTATTGGCGAGTGCCCAGGGTGTCAACACTCGGCAATCCAATAGTACGGAGTGCTTCCGCCGGCGGCGGGGAACGCGCGACCAGTGCATCGCGCGTCCGGTCGGGAGGGGGCGTCGGGTTGTGGCGCCGCCTTGCCGCGGCATTGCGCGCCGCCCGGAAACACCATAAGCTGTTGATATGAACATTGCCGGTAACCACCATCAGGCGCTATGCCCGGGAAGTCCATGAAACGTACCGCACCCACTGGAGACAGGCTGCGATTTCGCTCGCTCGAGCACTATGT
>JAFGDC010000081.1 GCA_016932295.1 candidate division CSSED10-310 bacterium | reverse complement strand
TTATCTGAATCCTGGCGCGGCGGGCCCCCGTCGGTTCGAACTGGCCGCGTCCGTGGCGATAGTGGATCTTCACCCGGAACAGGAACCGGATGTCACCATTCGAAACCTCACCTGAGCTGCCCTTCGTTGACCCTGCATGCTCCGTGAGAGGTTTCTTGCGAACGCATGCCGGTGTGCCTTCAGCTCATGCGGCAATCCGGCAGGTACAGCGACATCCTCGAGTTTTCAGCCAATCTCTCACCGGGATCGGGAACCACGGATCGATCCGGCGGATCAGACGCGCCGGCAACAGGAATGCAATATGGGAGGATATAACGGCTGAGGCTTCAGCAGGATTCTTTTTTCGAGATTGGCATCGCGTTCTGTCCGGTCCGGTGGTATGATAGGGCATTACACATGGTTTGACAAAAATAAACCGGAAAAGTAACCTGAAATTGACGCGTTGGTGATGGTCAGTGCAAAGGAAAATAGGAAGGTATATTCGGAAACCGTAATGGTTGATCGACATGGTCGCATGGGGACGAGCGATGATGAATAAACCGGATTTTGAAGAAGAGCGGCAGGCCGGCAGAATCGGCCCGATGGAGGGCGAAGCTCCGGCACCGGACGATCATGGTACGATGGATGACGTGACATGGGATCATTCAGAGGTAATGGAGCTGGTCACTGAAAAGGGGATCCTGCTGCCGCAGTATATCAGCGAGATGATCCGCAAAGGTGAAGTCATACCGCCCGAGTTGCTTGAGCTGCAGCAGAAGGTGCAGGATTTCACTCTTTCCTTCATCAAGAGCATCCTGCGCACCAGCTATTATGATGCGGAGCATCCCGAAGCCAAACAGGCGAAGCGCGGGTTGTACGCCAAGATGCTGGCCATCATGGAGGACAAGGGGCAGCTCAATTTCCTGCTACGCAAGGGGTATGATGGTGACGACATCATGCTGGACGGCAATTTCGAGGAGCCAATTTCGCTGAAGGAACTCATGACCCGCAACATGGCGGAGATCTTCATCCCCAAGTTCACTGATTACTTCAACCGCAAAGCGCTCCGGTCGCTGAGCATCAAATCGACCATCTCACAGGAGCAGTTCGAAACCTTCATCGACATCATGGGGGAAGCGCCGGCGGGTCAGGGTAAAATGACCCTGGACGAGGAACGCCGGGCCATGACCGAGGCCCTGGAAAAGCACCACATCAGGGATGTCAGCACCGTGTTCGAGGAGGATATAATCGGCAAGCGCCGCCGGCTTCCCTGGCGGGTGGAGCTGGCCATTTCGAGGCTCTCGAAGGATCTGCGGTTGCTGCCCCTGTACGAATCATCCAGCCTCGAGACCATGCACTGGATCAAGATGCAGATATTCTCTGACATTTTCCGGCCGATCCGGCGCGTGGACGTGATTGTGGAAATCCTTTTAAACGTCGATTTAATCAAGCAGAGCGTGGAGCATATCCCCGAATTGACCGGCTTGGATGTGGAGACGGAAGTGATCGGCATCATGCGGCCGAAACTGCTGATCAGGAGTGCTGAGTACATCGCGGGGATGTACCGCGACATGAAGACGCAGCCGATCACCAGGTATGGTATCGAGCCGGAAACCATGCAGGCCAATCTGAAATCGTTGATGTTGAAATACGCCGCCTATTTCTTGACCGAAAAACCGCCCGGCACTGATGGTTTCCTGGAGGGCCTGTATCGGGACGGTATGCTGCATTTCGAGGAGCTTCCGGAACACCTGAAGGACAGAATCAATATCGAGCGTCTTACCGATCGTGTGCAGACGGAACTGGAGAGCACCTGCCGGCAACTGGAGCACCTGCGCAGCGCCGTGGAATATGAGGAGATGAGTCAGTATTACCCCGCCATCATCCAGGAGCTGATGGAAAGGAATGACATCGGTTCCCTGGTGACCCTGCATAAATTGTTCGAGCATCACATGAAGGAAGTCGTGCAGGGCTTCGAGGAGCGGGCGGTGCTGGCGGGGGACGTCCTGGACAAGACCTGGACCGAAGACAATCTGCTCAACCTCAGGGATCGGCTGGAAACAACTGACAAGCATGAACGCCATGAAATAATCCAGATTTTCGCCAGCCGCGGGATGCAGGGTCTTCCCCACCTGTATCACATAGTGAAGGAATCGGAGGACAAGTGGGTGCGGAAAGAAGTGATCACGGCAGTCATTGGCATCGGTCCGATCGCCGCGCCGTATCTCCTTGAGAAACTGGGAGAGAGTGACCTGCCGTGGTACACCTATCGGAACCTGCTTTACATCCTGAACGAGCTGAAGATCGAGGAAGGCGCTGACATGGCGGTGGGATTCATGGCTCATGTTCAACCGCAGGTTCAAGCCGAAGCCGTCAAACTGCTTGCCACCATCTCCCCCGATCGCTACCGCCAGTATATCCTTCGTGCCCTGCGATCGGAGCATGACAGCATCAAGCGCCGCGCCATCGAGATACTCTCGCGTCTCAAGGTCACCGATCCCGCTTTCACTTCGCCGCTCATGCATTGGCTGTTGGAGGATACCAACGAAAAGAATGAAAGCCTGCAGGTAGCCATCTGCAGGGCCCTGGCACGGATGGGCAACATCATGATGCCGAACCACGAAACCAGCGAGGCGGCGCTGCACAAGGCACTTATAAAAGACTCCCAGACCGGTCTGCTGGCCGCCCTCCGCCCCTTGCAATTCAAGAAGCCACCCCGACTCCAGGCGGAAATCGCGGCGGCGCTCGGCCAAATCGGCACCAACCGATCCAAGCGCATCCTCGCCAAGATGGCCAATTCCCGTAATCAGCAGGTCAAGGATACCAGCCGCCAAGCCTTGCAGAGATTGAAAAACCGCACCTGACATCGCACGCGGCACGGCCCTCTCCCCCTCCCCGCCTCCCATTCGCCACCACCTTCCACAAACCAAGCAGCCACACCCATCCGGCTCACTGCGTCCATGCGTATGACACGGTTCCTCCCGTGTGGCTATCCCCAACTCACCGTCAGAAATTGATACTGTTTCGTACCCACAGGGGTCGTACCCGGAATCTTATACTTTTCGATGGTACGTGTTGACAGTCAAAGACTTACAACGGCTGATCCGTTCGTTAATCGAGTCGTTTCGCCAGTTGTGGCAGGCACATTGCTCCGCGGACATGGCTGTATTTTCGAAATGCCTCCTCAATGTATGGTTGCCACCCTGTTCAATCACAGGCGGTGGATTTGGGACCATTGTTTCACAGTTTCACATCGCAAAATCTCTCCGATATGCTACACTATAATGGTTGATTAATGAGGAGCAGGCACACAATGGTTGGACGCGGCTGCATGTACAGGTCAGCCGATCGCCCCCGGAGACATCGTTGCGGCCGGCGATTCAGTGCAGACACAGTGGAGGTTGTATGAGCGGTTGTATGAGAGACTGTTTGAGAGGCTGTTTGAAACACATGGCTGGACCATTGATGGTCCTGATTCTCCTGACGGCGGCGGTTTTGCCGCCGGCAATGGCGGCGCATGCCGACGGTGAGATGATGAAACGCCTGGCGGAGGCGGGAGGTCCCGCGGAGCATCCCCTGGCCAATCTATTGATCGTGCTCATGGATACGGAGGTCGCTTATCAGGCGGACGGTTCCTTCACGGTCAAGGAGCACCAGCTTGTGAAAGTTCTGAACGACCAGGGCCGGAAGGAAATGGCTGAAATGGTCATCCCCTATAACCGCCGGTACAACGACGTGAAAGTGAATGTGGCCAGAATCATCAATAGTGACGGCAGCATCGTGGATGTGCCCGAGGAAGCGATCACCGACGGTACCATGGAGATTGTCCAGCAGATGAACATCTATGAAGAGAACTTCCGTCAGAAGAAGGTGATATTCCCCGAGTTGGATGTCGGGGATGCCTGCGAGGTGGTCACCACAACGGACAGTCGGGCGCTGTGCGAAAATAATTTCAATTATCTTTATCCGCTGCAGTACCCGATGCCCGTCAAGATGCTCCGCGTGCGAATCGACGGACCCGACACCTTGCCGATCGCCTATTTTGTCTCCAACGGTGATGCAACGCCGCGGGTGGAAACCGGCGCGGGCCGCATCATCAATACCTGGTTATTGGAAGATGTACCGATGATACAGGTGGAAACCGGCATGGTCAGTTTCCTGGACGTTGCCAAGGTGCTCCTGGTCAATACTTTCAAGGACTGGCGGGAACTGTCGCGATTCGGGGCATCCCTCAACGACGGCAAGCTGGAACCAACCCAGGCGATCGTGGACAAGGTGAAGGAACTCACCGAGGGATTGACCAGTGAACGGGAGAAGATAAATGCCATCTATCACTTCGTCTCCACGCAGATCCGTTACATGGGCTCGTCCATGGATCTCGGCGCTTTCCTTGAACCGCATGAAGTTGGTTATACATTCGACAAGCAGTACGGCGTATGCAGGGACAAATCCATCCTCATGATGAGCATGCTGCGGCTCATCGGGGTGAAGGCGGAAGACACACTGGTGAGCGTTTCTCGAAAAACGGTACCGGAATTGCCATCGATGCTGTTCGAACACGCCATTGTCAGGGTGTTCCTCGAAGATGGTTCTGACATCTACATGGATCCCACTCTGGAATTGAGTGCCGCGTTCGGTGAGCCCTATGTGCATGGCAGGTATGTACTGCCACTCACCAAGGAAGGCAGCGACCTGTTGCTTGTGCCCGATCCTTCCGCAGCACGCAGCATGGGCCACATCGTTGCCGTCACGGAGGTGCTCGGGGATGGTAGCTTACAGAGCAATGTCAAAATCACCGGAAGCGGTTTTTATGATTTCATCCTGCGCACCATCGGCAAGCAACTGCCGGGTTTCCAGCTCGCCATGTTCTGGCAAACCAGAGTGCAGAACATCATCGCCGGCGCCGCGCTGCAATCACCGATGGCGGGCAGTCCCGTGGATCTGGCCACCCCTTATGAAATCTCCTTCGGATACGTCACGCCACCGGCCTTGACCGATGCAGGCGCCTACAGGCTCATGAAGATCCCCATGGCCACCCTGCAGCTCGATTTCATCATGGCCAATAAAATCGAGTATCTGACCGGGCTGAAACGGCGTGAATACCCGATATTCCTCTTCACTCCACACGGCACTGAGCAGGAAGAGATCATCACCATTCCCCCAGGATACCGCATCAAGGCGGTGCCCGACTCTTTCTCATACGACGAAGGCGCGGTCCACATGACGCTAACTACGGCCGCAGATGATTCCACGATATCATTCAAGAGTTCATTCACACTCGATGCCATCCGCCTTTCACCGGAAGATTACCTGCATTTCCGAGAGGCGGTCGCGCGCTTGAACAGGTTCCAGAAGTCAATGGTCATCCTGGAGCCGGAGACTCAGGAGGTGAACCAATGAGACACCTGGTGATTGTCCTGTGCGGTTTATGTTTACTGATCACGCCACTTCATGCCGACTTCACGGTCGAGGAAATAATGGATGCGGCGCCGCCGGCCGGCGAGTACCCCGATGCGACCGCGCTTCACCTGGCCGAGTCTCATCGCTACGAACTGACCACCGATGGCGTCATCACGTATACGCACGAGCGCATCACCAAGCTGATCAAGCCGGGCGCCCGGGAGACCTTCGCTGATTTTCCCATCACGTATGATCGCCGGGACGAGGTGGTGGAGATCGATCGAGCCCGCACCATTTCATCGCACGGGCTCAGCCAGGAAGTGGAAGCGGGTGCCGTGAACGAGGTCACACCGTTGTTCCTGTCAGGAGCCGCCATCTACGCCGAGCACATCTCCAACAAGGTATTGTCCTTTCCCGCCGTCAGTGACGGCAGCACTCTCGACATCAAGTATACCACCCGCACGCTTGGCGACGCGGGGAAACCCATGGGCGGCGTGATATACCTTCAAGGTGAAGAGCCCTTGTTGCGGGTCGACGTGGAACTTCTGGTACCTCAAACCACCGGCCTGCATTATGCCTTTGTCGGAATGGATGGTGAATTGGCATCGCGGATCGAAAACGGCATCACGAGCTACAGTGTCTCGCTGCCCGGTGGTGAAATGATCAAATGGGAACGAAACATGCCGCCACAAAGAGAGCTGGCCGCGCGCCTGGTATTCGGCACTGCGGGAAGCTGGAGTGACGCCATCGCGCAATTGCGGATTCCATTCGAAAAAGCCTGCACTCCCGCTCGCAAGGTGACCAAACAAGCCAGGCGACTCACCAAGCAGTTTAAGGAACCCTGGGATCAGGTGGAGGCGTTGTTCACGTTCGTCGCAAGAGATCTGCGCGGGATCCCCATGCCTCTTGGATTGGGTGGTTTCGAGCCGCATGACGCCGCCGCCGTGCTGACCAATCGTTACGGCGACCAGGTTGATAAATGTGTGCTTCTCACCACCATGCTGCGTGCCGTCGGTCTCGATGCGCAAGCCGTGCTGGTCGCCTCCGGCCGTATACCGGTGATACGGGAAGTGCCTGCCATCGAACAATTCGACACGTTGCTCGTCAGAGTCCTGCTGCCCGACGGGAGTGAGGTGTTCCTGAATCCCATGACGGAACACGCCAAATTCCCGTATTTCTTTCATGGGCAACTCTGTGAGGGGCTTACCCTCACCAGCGAGCCAGTTTTCTGCGTAGCAGCACACCATGCCACCACTCAGAGCACTGCGAATGACAAGATCGAACTGTACATAAACCGTGATGGAAGCGCTTCGGGAATCGTGGATACTATGCTTGACGGCTACTTCGACTTCATGGCCAGAGAAGAGTTGGCGGATAAAACGCCGCGAGAATTGGACATGTTCATGGAACAAGTAGTGAGCGATCTGAGCACCGAGGCCGAGGAACGCAGTCGAAAAATCAGCGATCCTCGCGATGGGCGGACCGGTATGCGCCTGACCCTAGAGGCAGATGTTCCCGATGTAGGTATCAACCAGGGATCCGTCATGCTGGTGGAGCTGCCCGACTTCCCCCTCCGGTTCGCCAGACTGCCCGTCGCGCCCACGCTGGCAGAACGCACTCTGCCATTCCGCTTCCCCGAGGAAGTACAGCTCACTGAAACCTACATGTTCCACCTACCAGCCGGGTACCAGGTCATGTATCTGCCCGACGGTTTCTCGATCGAGCTGCCCTGTGGACTCTTCCAACTGGAGGCCAATCGCATGGATGATGCCGATTGCCTGCAGATCAAACGACAATACACCATCAGGGAACGCAGCATAGCGCCAACCGACTATGCCGAATTCAAAGCCGCCATGGACCGCTTCGACACGCTGAAATACAAACTCATCATGGTGGAACAAGGCGCGAATGACACGGCCGCAGGCGACGATTCAACACGGCAACCATGAGGCAACGACTGCAGGTACGGTATAATTCTCCAGTCGTTCTGACCATCACCCTGATCGCCCTGGCGGTGCTGATCGCCGACAAGCTGACCGGAGGACGACTCTCACCCGCCTTCTTCGCCGTCTACCCGACCTTCACCTTCACCTCTCCATTGAGTTATTTCCGCCTTGTCTCCCACGTGTTCGGCCATGCGGGCTGGACACACCTGGTCGGCAACTTCACCTTCATCCTCCTCATCGGCCCTATCCTCGAAGAAAAATACGGAGCCTTCGCGTTGCTCGAGATGATCTTCGTCACCGCCCTGATCACAGGACTACTCAATGTACTGCTCTTTCCAACTGCGCTCATGGGGGCCAGTGGCATCGTCTTCATGTTCATCCTGTTGAGTTCATTCACCAATTTCAAAGTGGGTGAAATACCGCTCACGTTCATCCTGATAGCGGCACTGTTCCTGGTCAAAGAATTCCTCCAGGCATTCAATGCCGACAGCATCTCACAATTCGCCCATATACTGGGTGGATTGTGCGGTGCAGGTTTCGGCTTCTTTTACAAGGAACCCAAATCGAACTGAGTCGTTGCGCCGGATCAACCGCGGTCCGCGCCGGGTCCAGCGCTATCCGGCATCTGCCGGGGAGCAGGTGACCGGCACGTCAATACTGCTTCTTCATCTCCCGTTCAACTTCACGTTTGATGGTACGATCTCTGATCACGGCACGCTTGTCGTGCATTTTGCGGCCGCGGCAGAGCCCCAACTCAACCTTCACTCTGCCACGTTTGAAGTACACTTTGAGCGGCACCAGGGTGAGTCCGCGCTCCCGCACCTTGCCGATGAGGCGCCTGATCTCCTGCCTGTGCATCAGTAGTTTTCGTGGACGCAGTGGGTCATGATTGAAACGATTGCCGAAGTCATAGGGCGTGACATGGCAGTTCACCAGCCAAATTTCATCCCGGTCGACCTTGGCATAGGCCTCTTTGAGACTCAACTTGCCATCCCTGATCGATTTGACTTCGGTTCCCTGCAGCACGATCCCCGCTTCATAGGTCTCGAGTATCTCATACTCGGCATACGCTTTTCGATTTTTAATGACCGCCGGAGGTCCCCTCATACCTTGCTCCTTACCCTCCATCGGTTCGGGCCATACCAACATACCACGGGCGCACGCAGCGGTGGAAGCCGTGGCGACAGGGCCGCGGCCTGGAACTGGCCGGCAGGAACTGGAGTCCGGGGTACTACTTGATTCCGTTCCACCACATGGACCAGTTCAGGAACCAGTCCTGTGGGATAAAAATCACCGCGAGCAGGAAGATTACCAGGAACACCAGCACCATCTTGTCGAGCAGGGGATCCTCTTGAATCCCGCCGTCATCGACCATGCCGGTCGGCTGGGGTTCAACCTGATCCGGACTTTTCTTGGCTGCTTTCTTTCCGGCCATAGCGCCTCCTGGATGGTACCGAGTCGAACATTGCTACTTTATAGTGCCCTCCCGGTAGACTGTCAACGGGACCGTCATCGAAAGCACCCCTGTTGTTAACCGCCGGATGAGGCAGGCACCACGCGAACCGACGCACCAAGTACCACGGCATCTGAATTCCTCACCAGTGACCCGGCGCCGTACCCCGACACACACAAAATCAAGAAATCGTCCATCGCCCGCTTGCATTATCACCGCCAACCAGTATCATGAAAACGGCGGGTACAATCCCTCCGATCTGCAATAATCCTTGTGCATCTGCCGATTCAGTCGATTTTGATGCCGTTCTCGAGAAGCGGATCATACGATTCGCAGCTTCTTTCGAATCATCATAACCGACTGAAACGGGAAGTTGCATATCTCGAATTCCAGACCAGCAACCTGCTGATGGTTGGTAATGCACGGTCTGAAGCCGGCTTCGCGCCGGCACGGCACATCTCCCCAAGTGAAGATGCACCTTTCAGTCAGGAGCGTTCATGACCAAGAAAAGACCTAAAGAAAAGAAATACGGACCCAGTTCATATGAACATATTACCGGCAGCGCCTGGCTGAGCATGGGTACCCAGTCGGAACGGCCGGGTCGGGGACGCGGCGCTGCTCGCGGCAGGGGTAAACGGCACTTCATCTGCCCTATCTGTGGAACCAACGTTCCCGCTACCGGCACCGTCGACCGACCGGTCTGCCCGCGCTGCCTGAAACCCATGGAACCAATGTAACGGTCAGGGGTGCTGCCGCTCGCGGCTCGCATCCTTTCCCTGCGTCGAGGAGGATAACCGGCTGCCTCCATAAATACTGACGCATCACCTTCGGAAAGCTGGCACGCTGCCGCGGCTCACGAATAGAGAGCCCGTCGGCAAAGGCGCGGCGTGGATTTTAAGACTCAATTATATGCGATCGTCAAGTGGTCGAATGGGCTCAGGGGAGTGAGAGTGGTGGGGCGACAGATCACCGCCCACACCTCGAGAACACCCGGCTTGACATGATTCGGCCAGTCAAACGCCAGGATATCCAGGCAATGCCGGCCGCGACCTATAAGCTGAATCCGTTGCGCCTTGGGGCTTTTCCCCCATCCCGGGAAATACAGGGGGATACCGCCTGCCTCGACCATCAGGTAGAGGTCGGCAAACAACAGGGATGTGGTAATGTCGATCCGCACGGACAGCTCGAATGGATCGCCGGCCTGGTAAGCCGCCCTGTTGGCGGCCAGCATGAGAGACGGTTGTTCCGTTTTCCTGCAAGCCAGCCACAGGCGCTGCTTCTCGATAAACGCCACGTAAGGCCGTCCAATGCCATCGAGTGCCAGGGCGCACGCCGCTATCTCATCGCGCCCCTCATTGGGTGATTCCACCCGCCACGAGTCACCCACCAGTTCCGCGAAATTGAGCACACCAGGCGCGCCATCGAGGAACGCAACCGCTACGCGCTGGTTCCGGGCGATGGCCAGATCCGCGTAATACCCCGCCGAGCCGCCCTCCCGCACGAACCCACCTCGCCATTCGCCGCCGCCATCCATCGCCGCCCATCTGAGTCCTTCATCTACCCGGCAGCAAATCCAGGGCAGCCCTTCGGCATCAAGTTCCAGATCGTTCCAGCCTCTCACTCCGCCATCCAGGAGCGTCCTTCGAAACCATCCCTGCCGGTAGTAGGTCAGGTTCAGCACATCCCTGCCCAATGCGGCATGGACCAGCAGCGGCACAGGTCCCCGCACGCACGGAAACCAGCCTGCAGCCGAATCGTCGTCCACCGTGATGCCGAACCAACGATCATCGACCCGGGCTGCAAGTCTCAGGACCGCCGCATCGCCTGTATAGGCCACCAGCGGGGCTTCTCCTCCGGCATCGAGATCGATGCAGGCGTGATCCCGATCCAGCGGACCATCAAACGTCCCACAGATGTCTTCATTCCAGGTAGCATCATGGTAGTACGCATGACGCAACATCCGATCCGGACCGGAGACATGCGCGATGTGGGGAGCGCCGGCCGGGTCCAGCGAGAGTGATGCGTACCACCCGGCGCCGCCACCGCCGATGGAATCCGCCCGTTGCACACCCGCATCATCCAGGTACAAATACTTCAATCCATGACCAGCCGCAGCCTGGAAACAGCAGTGCGAGTTACCCTCGTGATCGACAGCCAGGTCGACGAATCCTTCCGCTTGATCGGCGAGCCAATGGATTTCCCAGAATGAGTCATCGACGATCTCATCCTGCCGCGCCGGCCGGTTTCCATCCTCCTTCACCGCCTTGATCCCCTGCTCGGCTCTGGTGACCGGACTCAGCCACATCTGATGACACACCACGACCAAGGCAACGAATAAAAGCGCCTTGAGCCCGTCGTTGATTCTGTCATTCATACAGCGCCACACGGATGTTCTCCTTACCCCTCACCGATTCCTCATGGCATTGTCATGTTACCAGATTTCATCCGGAAAGTGTGAAGTACGCCTCATCCGGTTTGCTCAGACCATGTCTCTGATTCGCCCACAATGGCGCAGTCGTGAAACACGCCTTCTTGGCGTCATGATCCGCCACCTTCATCAACCAGGCGCCAAGCGAGATACTCGAAGGGATTGAGCAACGCCGTCCGGTACGCGGTCTGAATGAGCGCACTTCCGCTTGCTTCCGCAACCGATTTCAGTCTACCCTGCGGGGTGTCATTGATTTCTATGAGCCATGGCCGGCCGGTCCCATCGGCAATGATATCAAGCCCAGCCTCCACGACCTCCGGGGCATGGTTTCCCATTACTGCATCGATGGCCGCCATGGTTGTCATGGCGAGTGTTCCCGCAGCTTCCAGCACCTTCCTCGCGGCCGCGCCGTACAGTCGCTCCAGATACGCGTATGCGGGAACCACGTCCGCGCCAAGCGCCACATTCCCGGCGGGACCCTGTGAAATCACCCTGGCCACCGGCAGAACATTGCGCCAGTCGCCTCCCCAGCCCCGCTGCATCAAGACCCGCAAACAGTAGCGTTCCGCCGTTTCACAGGGACCGTCGATACCGCGCTGAAGAACCATCGGTTCCATGATGGCGATCTTTTTCATGAGCCGCCGGACCGAAGCGGGTGAGCGTTGACGGGGGCAATCCAGGCCATCTTCGTAGAACCATTCATCACCTGTCCGTATCCGGACCACACCTCTGCCGCACGATCCGATGCGGGGCTTCAGATACGATATGCCCCATTCCTCCGCCAATCTGAAAAAGGCTGCCGGCTCACCAGCGGTTTCCGGCACGGTCAATCCCGCCTCCCGCAAGGTACGCATGGAACGAAGCTTGTCGCGTGCGAACACGCAGAAAGCGGGATGATTGACCAGCGTGATCCCGTGGCGGCTCAATAGCCGTCGAACACGGGCATACCGAACCTGGTGCTTTTTCCAATTAACCCGGCTGTAGCATGCCCGGCAGCGGTCCCGACGGCGGCGCCAGGTCCCATCCACCACCTCCCAGCCGGTGATCGTCCCGTCGTCATGAAACCCCTCGCAATCAGTGAATAACAAACGCATGCGACCGGCAAGCTCACCTGCGGCGATCCCGAGGGGATAGTCAGCGGGTGCGCCCGGGGATTGATTCGATGGCAGATCGACGAGAACCGCTATCGTGATCATTTTGATACTGACCTGTAGTGAAACACAGCGACGGCGGCGAGAACCAGGAAACCCAGCAGGGAAGCGAAGGAACCGATACGGAAGGAAAACGGCGCATAGCTGAACATGACGTCGTGGACACCGGCGGGCAACACTATTCCCATGAACGAGTGGTACGCCCGGCACACCTCGACGGGACTCTCATCGATTGTCGCCCGCCAGCCGTGCAGCGCATTCTGCGTCACCACGAGCATCCCCGGTTCCGCTGTCCTGCAGTGAGCGTCGATGCGCCCCGGCCTCGTGTTCCGCGTCACGATCGATGGAGCATTCTTCATCGGTACTGGAACAGGATGCGGACAGGAGAACCCCGAAGTCGAATCGACCGGCACCACGATGGCCGGATCGAAGGCAGGCGCCGCCATGATTACCCGCGCATCCGCCACCGGCAGCGGAGGACCCGGAATGAAGAACACCTCATCCATGGCTTTTTCGTTCTCGAGCACAATCAGGTCGTCCGCATACACTGCCCGGAATCTTCCCGTGGCCGCCAGCGCCATGGCCTTCTCGCCGGCTGCCTGGGGAAAGGCCACGTACCTGACACCCAGCAGGCTGCACATCGGCTGTGTAAAACGGTAGAGTTCCACCGATTGCATGACATTGTCCGGACGCCGGATCAACTGAGATGGATCCATCACGCCGATGGCCTCCACGAACCGGCGCGGCGCCAGGGAATCATATCCGCGCACATCCGCGAGACCGTACACCATGCCGGTGTTCGGATACAGCGCCTTGCCGTAGGCCGCGATCCGTCCATTCCCGGTATTGGCCGCCAGATACTCGATTCCTCCTGTCCGGGGGTAGAGCAACGAAGCGGGTACCCAGTCATTATGCCGGCCGGCGAAGGCCAGCAATTCCAATGCTGCGACGAGTGCTATTCCCGCGGCCGCGACTGGCCGACGCTGAAGCGGGGAGCAGCTCAGCGCAACCGCAGCCAGCAGCGGCCCCGCGCACCATCCGTACCGCCACCAGGTCAATACCTCGCCACCCGTGGCGGCGGACGCTCCGAACGCCGCGAAGAGCAACGGCACCGCCGCCAGCACACCACCAAGCGCCAGCCGCAGAGAGATACCCGATGCGCGCATCGTGGCGGCGATTCGCCGCCGGAAACCTGATCCCACTCCCCGCAGCCAGTCATCCAGACCGATCGATGCAAGCACCGCCAGGCAGGTCAACCCCAGAAAAGACATACGCACGCAATAAGCCAGGGAGAATCCAGGCAGCGACCGGATTACATGCGACAGCAATGGCACATCATACGCACCACACAGCGCCGCCAGGAACCAGGCGATGAAAAACCAGCGACGCCGGTCCGGACCAAAGACCGCCAGGATGGCGAACAGGAGTGCCGTCACGCCGCCGAATCCACCGGTGATTTCATAATAGGTAAGCCGCGCCGCCCGATAGGTACCATCCCACGGATTGCCAAACATTTCAGGCGCGGTGAGGGTGACGAGATAACTCAGCGGCATGCCATCCACCGCGCTGATGGCGCCCGATCGGACATGGAAAACCACGCTCTGCGACAGGTAATCAAGGAACGGATACAACTGGATGCCGGCCACCAGCAGGGCGGTGATCAGGCAGAAAAAGAGAGCGCCGGCGGCGGCGAGTGGACGGCGGCGATAGAGATGGACAAGGTAGGTTCCGGCGAACACGTACAAGTAAAATGAACTCTCCACATGTCCGCCCAGGCCGCCCAAACCCAACGCGAGGGCGGCCGCGGCCAGGAAAAGCGGAGCGGATCTGGACGAGGGAGCCCGGGCGGCGAAGAAAGCGAACCAGGGCAGGCACAGGGACACGTTGGCATTGGCTCGTCCAAGCGCATACTGGTTGTAACCGCCGAAGCTGAACGACAAGGCACCCAGAATCGCGCTCCACTGAGCTAGTCCCAGTGCCCGCATCCAAAGGTAGAATCCCACCAGCATGGCCAGCAATCTCAGCAGAGCCACCATGCCGAAACTCCGCAATGGATCCATGATGTACAACCAGGTGAGTGGAAAACAAACGGCCGGCTGACCGGCGCCAAGACAGGGCGCTCCGCACATGGTCCAGGGATTCCACAAGGGTATGACGCCGGCGCTCAGCCATGTGGCGACGAAACGAGCCCAGGGGTAAAACATGAGCACCAGGTCGAACTCGATCCAGTGGCCGGTTCTCCCCTGCATATCCCACGGAGGGAAACCGAAGAGCGCTTCTCCGGGAAGGAAAATCTCACCGCGGCAGAGCATGTCCCTGAAGAGGAAGACGGCCGGGATGCACAGAAGCAGGATGGGCAGGCAGGACCCCCGGAATCGTTTCGATACCCGTGTCACCGCGTCGTCCTCATGGCACTCCCCTGTTTCTTCCATTCCGGCGCCGGCAGCTCCTTTCCAAGATGAAGCACATGATACCGGCGCCGGCCGCCACTCACAATGCATCAGTCTCTCAACAAGGGAAACCGGTGTTCACGCACCATAATGACCGGTGAAACCAGGCCGTTCCCCTGTCTCGCAGCGGGTGTTCTGAAGCGAACCGTTTCCTTTGGTTTCGAATATACATCTGCAATGGTTGAGTGGTGAGGAGAGGTTGCCTGACGGGACAAGCAGTTGCGTGCCTCCAGCGGCGGTGCTTTCGGCGACGCTGGCAGTTCACCCTTTGTCTCCGCGGCTGCTGTAACACATTGGAAGCCAACGTATCACGACGAACATTGCAAGATTCCGGGTACGACCCCGTTGTAGGGAGAGCCTCGCCCGACCCCCATCGGACCCGCGACCCCAGTGTCTTTCAAACTGACCCCGGCAACGCCACCGGCAGCCAGAATCCGAGCCGGAATTTTTCTGTCGAAACAAAAGACTGTTTCACTGCTGTCTTGACAGCCGCCCGGTTCATGGTTAGAAAGGTGTTACCCATTCATCCGTAATGGGGATGCCGGCCACGCGTGGCGGCATTCTCGAGCATGGACGCATTTCAAACGAAAGGAGGATGTATGACAGCTTCTGTGAGGGTCATCGACCATAACTGGATCGGATTCACCCCACAGAGGTAATCGCCGCGACGTTCCCGACCGACGGCAGTTGGCCATCCCGGTTGCAACTCGCGTGGTTTCTCTGTGGGAATCGAAAGATTTTTTTCGGAGGAACGCGAGCAGTGAATTTGCACACTTTGGGATGGCATCCTTTTTTTCAGGCGACCTTTGCGACGTTTGATCGCGACGGGGGCTTTCCCGCCCGAATCGCCTATCAACAAAAAGATCACTATCTGGTTTACAGCGAATGTGGTGAATTGATCGCCCAGACCAGCGGTGCCTTCCGGCACGGAGTGCTCACTTCGGCGGATCTGCCCGCAGTGGGTGACTGGGTGATGATGACCGCTCCCCCACCGGGAGATCGCGGCATAATTCATACCGTGCTGCCACGGCGCAGCGCCTTCATTCGCAAACGCCCGGGGAATCGTTCCGACGAACAGGTCATGGCGGCCAATGTCGATTACGCCTTCCTGGTGAGCGGCCTGGATAGAGAATTCAATCCACACCGCATGGAACGATATGTAACCCTTTGCTATGATAGCGGTGCCCAACCGGTGATCGTCCTCAACAAGGCCGACCTGCACGCCGATATCGACCCATTCATCGCCGCCTCGCGCCACATCGGCATCGGTCTGCCGGTGGTGGCGATCAGCGCCGCCAACGGCTTCGGACTGAACCAGTTAGGTGCCTACCTGACGACGGGCACCACGGTGGTCCTGCTGGGCTCCTCAGGCGTCGGCAAATCGACCATCATCAACGCCATCCTCGGCAGCGGACGGCAACAAGTGCAGGCGATCAGCGATGCAGTCCATAAAGGACGCCATACCACCACCATCCGGGAACTCATCATGGCGCCGGGAGGAGGCGTATTACTGGACACACCGGGACTCAGAGAGGTGGGCATGTGGGGATCGGAGGAACGCATCGATCACAGTTTCGGCGAGATAGAAGAACTGGCTGCCAGTTGCCGCTTTCGTGATTGCACGCATCACAATGAGCCTGGCTGTGCGATCCGGGAAGCCATCGCCACGGGCAGCCTGGATCCATTGCGGCTGCGCAGCTACTTGAAGCTGCAGCGAGAGCTTCGGTTTCAAGAACAACGGCGGACCGAAGGGATGCGCCAATTGGAGAGGAAAAAGTACAAACAGATCGCCAAGATTTCAAGAAGCAGCCGGAAGATGGAGTTACCCTGAGCGGCCTGGAAACCCGGAGACGGCGGGATGGGGAGCCGCGTCCTGCCGATGAAACCGCCGGGCGGCGTTGACGATGATATCGAGGCAATGAGAGTCCACCAGCAAGGTTTCATGGCCAAGGTCCGCCACCACGAATTCCTCCGCTGGCTCAGGTAAACGCGCCGCCGTCCAGGGAACGACGAGCTGATCGAAAGTCGAATAAATAGTCAGTACAGGACAGCCCAGATCGGCGGGAGAACCCAGCCTGGCCTGCACTTCCGCGTTCACCGCCAGATCCCGGCGAGCTGGCGGAGTGGCAAATCGAGACATCCTGGTGCCGGAATGAGGCGTGCCCAGGGTGATGATACCCCGAACCCGACCCCGTGCCAGATTATTGGCGAAATAACGGCTCACGAGACCACCCATGCTGTGCGCACAGAGCACCGGCGTCGCCGCCGGTCCCTCGACCGCATCGAGCGTCTTGCCGAGGCGATCGGCCTGGGTGGCCACGTCCGGGGAATCGAATCCAAGATCCACGCCGATTACTGAAAAGCCCGCCTTCACCAGGCGGCGCATGATACACATGAAGTTCATCCAGGAACCCATGTACCCATGAACCACGACCACCAGAGGACCCTGACCGCTTCGATGTATCCGCCCGCGGAAGGGTTGGCTGAGCAGCACTGCACCCAACAGGATTGATTTGACCGCAATCTCGCGCACGATGGACAACACCGCTTTCCCCAGGGGGGGGTCCGGCGCGGGATAGGAACCCGGATGTCGATTTCGATCGAGCCGGCGGCACACATGCGGCACCACCACCGTGACGACTTGTATGACCAGGTACAGCAACACTCCCCAGACAGCGATCGCCTCCAGCCATGACATGAGCGCCTCCTTCCTACCCGAAAGGTGATTCTATCACAGCCTGGCGGACCATGGACGCGAAAAAAACACGATGCCCAAGAGATATCTTCGGCCAGAATCCGTCCTGCCACAGATGACCAACGCTCGCACATCGCCATTGTTGACACCGCACTCGAATCTTCCTATCGTTTCTGCACGTCATGAACGGAGTCACCAACGTCATGTATCGCATTTTTTCCACTCTCCTTACGTGTGCCGGTAATCGCATTCTCCTGCCGGTCTGGATCGGCTGGTTGATCCTGTCCGGTTGCGCTGAACCCGAGCCCGTCGAGCAACTGCACCGGATCCTCGCCCCGGTCTCCCGGTATCGATCCATCCATAAAATCGCCAGGCCGGTTGTACCGGCCGGAGAAGAATGGCAGTCGGAGTGGTTCGAGGTGAGAGCGGCCGACGTACTGACCGTACATTACGGCATTCCCACAGACGTGGAAACCACCTCCGATCCCGATGAAGTCTGGCGGATCATGGCGGATGACCAGCGCCGTCTGCGCAGGACACACAGGAAGGAAGGCCGAATCAGCCAGCAGCTCTTGCCCCTGGGGATTGAACCGGACAGCATGGCGCCACGGACGGGCACGGTTTTGTTCCGCATCACGGCACACATGGCCGGCGACGATCCGGTGGTACTGCGGGAAGACACCATCGCGGCCGGCGATGAAACCGCGGCGACCTGGCGGGTGCTGGAAACGCGCCTGCCGGCATCCGGGCGGTGGCGATTGCGTTGCACATGGAACGTCACGGGCGGCAAGGACATTGAAGGAGTCTTCTCGGTACCGCGCCTGGCAGCACCGGGAAAGCCCGATCGCCGCGGCATCGTGCTGATCTCCATCGATACTCTTCGCGCCGATCACGTCTCAGCGTACGGCTACGACCGCAACGTGACTCCCCACCTGGATCGCCTTGCGAAACATGGAACAGTATTCGCCAACGCTCGCAGTACAAGCTCCTGGACACTTCCCGCACATGTTTCGCTGTTCTCCGGGTTGGAACCCCTGGTCCACCATGTTCGGAATCCCGGTGACCCGCCTCTCGATGCAAACCATCCGGCACTGGCCGAACTGTTCGTCAACCATGGCTGGCGCACCGCCGCCTTCACCGCAGGCGCCTATGTTTCACCCCGCTGGGGGATAGAGCGCGGGTTCCAGTGTTTCGACTACAGCGGAGAATCCGCCGCAGGCATCTTCACCACCGCTGAACACTGGCTCGAACAAAACAGCCAGACACCATTCTTCCTTTTTATCCACCATTATGATGTGCACATGCCCTATAACCAACACAATCCCAGACCGATTTTGAGTAAACCCGGATTGAATAGCTGGGGGCTCACTCAGACCGTCTCACCGCTGCCCCTCGGTGATCTCGTCGACCTCTACGACGACGGACTGCGCCATGCCGACACCCAATTGGGCGCCTTTCTGACGTATCTTGCCGGACATCACCTGCTCGATGACACGACTATCATTGTCCTGTCCGACCATGGGGAAGAATTCGCCGATCACGGCGGCTTCCTGCACAGCCTCACCCTGTACGAGGAACTCGTCCGCATCCCTTTGATCATCAGGCAGCCCGGGATCACCTCCGCACACCTCGACTCCTCAACCCGCAACCTCATCGACGTGTACCCGACCATATGTCGAATGGCAGGCATCGAGCCTCCCGCATTCTGCACCGGCGACTTGCTGCAACCGGTCATCAGGCGGCGGCTGGAAGTGGCGGAAACCGCCCGTGATTATCAAACCATCTCCTTGCTGGACGGCGACCTGAAATACATAGTCTCCGACGAATTCGGGCTCAAGTCCTTTGATCTGATGCTCGATCCCGCTGAGCGTTTTTCCCTGGGTACCGCACCCCTCATCCTGCCTCATCACCTCAGGCTGCTGCAGGCACTCACCGAAGGCGACCGGGGCCGCCTGCAACTACTTGTCACCAAAACCCA
>JAFGDC010000080.1 GCA_016932295.1 candidate division CSSED10-310 bacterium | reverse complement strand
TTGAGCCGTAAGACGACGTCCGGAAACAGTTCGCAATTGGCGCCGGCGAACAGTTCCTCCCGCCGGTGCGCGGTCCTGACCAGCCGGAACCCCTCAGGTGACTTGAGTCGTAGCGCCTGGTGGATGAGCACATCACGCAGTGGTTCATAGTCGCCGGGCCTGACCGATCCCTGCGGTTTGACGCCTTGCCGGTTGATCGCAATGCCGGCGTACCCGGTATACAGCGGCATGAAGTACGCCTTTGTGGACGGCCAGTCGACGATGTCCGCGTAAGAGCCTTTCAGGGTGGCGCGGGCGCGGTTCATGACGGCGGCGGGAGCGAGGTCGCGCAGCCACTTGACCGCGCCGGCCCTTTGCAGCGTACCACGCAGCGCGCCGCCTGTCGTGGCGGCGAAAAGACCGAGGCGCCGCAACCACGCATTGACATAAAAGAACCGGACAGGCGCTTCATCGAAGCCGTGATCCGACAGCACCATCACGTGAGTGCCGGGTAGCGCGAACAGGTCGCCGAGAGCCTGATCGAGGCTGACCAGAACCTCCCGCAGTTCCGCGGCGAAAGGAACGGCGGCGGGATCGGAGGCCAGCTTGCCCAGTTCATGCCAGAAGAAATGACAGAGCCGGTCGGTGACTGTGAACACCACCATGCAGACATCCCACTGGAACATGCTGGTCAGCCGTTGAATGGCGCGCCGCCGGCCATGGACCATCGCGGTCAGATCCCGGAGGGCGCGGGAGGGGTCCTGGATGCCGCTGAGGACGTTGTCCTCGCCGGCGCGCAGATAGTCCACATCGATCATGTAACCGTCCAACTGGTGTTTCAGTTCGGCAGGATAGGTGAAATCGACCGCGGGGGAGGGAGTGAGCATGCCGCTGATCAGGGCGCCGTTGACAGGGAATGGCGGATAGGTGAGCGGGACATTGACCGTGATGGTGCGGGCCCCGGCCCGGGCCAGCAGATCCCAGATGAGGGGGCGGGGCAGGAGCCGTGAGTCGATGAAGCGACCTGAATCCTCAACATGGTAGGAGCCGGACTGGATCGTGCGGAACGAGAAGAGGCCGTGGTCACCGGGAGTGCGGCCGGTATGGAAGGACGCCCAGGCTGGGATGGTGAAGGGCGGCACGGTGGAACGCAGGACGGCGCGACATGAAGCTCCGGCATGGGCGGCCAGGTTGGGCATGAATCCGCCGCGCATGAGCGGCGTGAGGTAATTGAATGAACCGCCGTCCAGACCGATGATCACACAACCAGCCATACCCGCCTCCTCAGGCAGCAATCATAGCACCCCGTAGGGTGATGTCCAGTTGACGGAAACGCCGTCTGCAAGGTGCGGGGACCCTGACACCGAGGTCGGCGGCCCGTATCGGGCGCTGGTCATTCAATATAGCCAAGATGTTGCAGTCGCTCGCGCAGCTCCGGATCGATCTTCACGGCAGTTTCCGGTTCCTGGCCGGGCTGTGGACCACTCTTGTGGATCCTGTCGACAGCCCATTCGACATAGCCTTTCATTGCAGTCAACGCCTCCTGGCCGGCCTCCCGCACCTCGCCGGGATCGGCCTCCAGGTCGAAGATCCGGCTGTTCTCTTTATCAAGCTGGATCAGCTTGTACCGGTCGGTCGTGAGCGCCACGCGCAATTCCGTCTTCTCATCGGACGCCTCCTCCGAGAGATCGATCCGGTCCGTGCCCCAACCGTCCCGCAGCAGGCTCATCCCCATTGTGCCTGGCGGTGGTTCGATGCCGCCTGCATCGCAGATAGTGGGCGAGATATCGATATTACCCGCCGGACCTGTCAACACGCCGGCGGTGAAACGGCCGGATGGTTTGATGAGCAGCGGGGTATGAATCAGCGTTTCATAGAACAGGGGCGGATGTGTGACCACGCCGTGATCCATGAATTCCTCGCCATGATCGGCACAGACCACCACCATCGACTCCGACCAGATTCCCATCCTCTTCAAGCCGGTGAACAACCTTCCCAGGGCGGCATCCGCCTCCCGTACACCGATGTCATAGCACCGCTCCACCAGCCGCCGCTGCGCGGCATACTCCGGCAGCGCCGGCCAGTGCGCTTCCGCATACACCCTGGTGAGATACCTGGTCACCTCATCACGTGAATCCTCGTGAATCAGTTCGGCGTACCTGTTCTTCTCGAGCAGCGTCAGACATAACAGGAGGGCCTGCTCGTGGGCGGACAGGGAGACGACATCCTGCAATCGCATGGGTTCACCTCGATACCGGCTGATCAGCCTGGTAATCCCCTGGCTGTAACTCCGGTGCGCCGCCTGCAAATCATATCTACGAGCCAGCAAATCGTTATAGCCGTAAGGTGTGTGCACTTCATAAGAGTGCAGAAACACGAACAACGGCTTGTCGGCAGCCTCGCCGGTGCCGTTTTTTCGTGTCTCGATGAGCTGCAGTACGCGGGGGACCGAATCGTCGAATTCGAGGTTTTCCGCCAGGATGTCCACCTCCCTGCCGAACCCATAGTTCGCATTGAGGAATCCTCCACCATTGAAGGAGACGGTAGTGTATCCTGCCCGCCGGAGCACCTGGAACAGGGTCGGCACATCCTCTGGAATCGACCAATGGCGGCTTCTCCCCACGAGTTTCAACTGCGCCGGATAGCACGATGTAAAGATGGAGGCATGAGACGGCAGTGTGGAACAGGCCTGGCTGTGAACTCGCGCGAAGAGCATGGCCTCCCGGGAGAAACGATCCAGATGTGGGGTCAGGGAGTCCTGGTTGCCATAGGCACCCAGGCGGTCGGCGCGCAGCGTGTCGATGCTGATGAGAATGACGAGAGATTGGGGGCGCGGAGGGGGCGGGGCGGTGGGGGAGCATGCACAGAACAGCAGTGCCAGCAGCAGGTGGCGCGCCGGACGTAAGTGTGGTATCCGGCCGACCCACGTACTGAAGGTTGGAAGATTCAGGCACCCGTGTCTTTCCACTTTATGTTCGTCCTCCACGCCGGGCGCCTGGCCGCGCGCAGGCGCGTACGTTCGGCGGCGACCCTTGAAACTACTGAAGGTACACTATATGACCACCGCCCTGAATTCAATATCGGCCGGTGCGGTGGCACCCCCGCCGCGCTGATCCCTTCCGGGCCGAGGGGGGGGCACTCTTACCTGTTACGTCTGAAGATGGAGCGCACCAGGTTGCGGGCGATATAGAGACCCATGCGGGGATTGGCTGCCAGGCGGCGCTTGCTGTAGGCAAAGGCATGTTTCCAGATCACCGCGTAGGGAACGTAGTAACGCACCGTGATGCCCTGTTTGACGAGCGCATCCTGCAACGGTATCCGTGGCACGCCCATGAGCATCTGGATTTCGTATTGATCGTTGGTGAAGCCGCGGCGTTCGATCATATTCAACAATTGTTCGATGAGGTGCTCGTCATGGGTTCCCAGCTCGACGTAATGGCCGTCGTCCAGCATCACCTCGGCCTGCTCCAGCAGCATTCGCTTCATATCTGGTTTGCGCTGCAGGGCGATGGCAGGGGGTTCGAGGTAGATGCCTATGCAGAGCCGCACCCTGGCCTTCAACCCACGCAGGTTCTTGATGTCCTGCCCGGTCCGGAACAACCTGGTCTGAAGCACGGTGCCCAGAGTTGGAAAGCTCGGCAGGAGATTCTTGTAGATCTCCAGCGTCATGTCGGTATAGGAACTGTCCTCCATGTCTATGGTGACCGGAATCTTGGAGTTGCCGGCATCCTCACAGATACGGGCGATGACATCCTGGCAATAGGCGGTGGACTTGTGCGACCCCAATTGGGTGGGTTTGAGCGAGATGGTGGCGAACTCCTGCTCGCCGAGAAGGTCGATCAATGTATGATACGAGTCGATGGTGGTCTGCACTTCGCTGTCCACCGTGACTTCCTCGCCCAGCAGATCGATGGTGGAATGGATGCGGCGTGTGTTCCATAGTGCGCGGGCGGCCGCTACACCGGCTTCTTCACTGTCGCCGGCGATGTACGGTGCGGCGAACAATTTGGTGACGAAATCCGGCGCCAGGTTGATGAACGATTCCTTGAAGGACATGAGCGGCTCCCTTCTGAAAGTAACCAACACCTGGTGAGAGATACCCAATCAGGAACCAGGGAGCCCACTATAGTCATTCACGGGTGCTTTGCAAGCGTTTTCGCGGTGCCGGAACCGTACGGGGAGGCGGGCAGGATCGATCAGCGCAGGAGGACGTCGCAGGTGAAGCGGATCTTCTTCACGAGCCGGCCGAAGGCGTTCCGATGGATATTGCGGCGCATGAGCAGGAGGAGTTTTCGTTCGTAGTAGTGCTTGTTCTTTTTTTGTTTGGGCGGCTTCCATTCGCCGAATTCACCGGTCTCGAGCACTTCGTAGAGCGTGTTCTTGTCATAGCCCCAGATCTCCAGGTCATGGGCATCCAGAGAATCGGTGATGGACTTGACGAATCGGTATTTTTCCGGATCCGCGGCCAGCTCACCCGCCCACTTGTGGACCGACGAGGTTGACGGTCGGCTGTGTTTCTTGATGCCGGTGGGATCGCCAAGGCCTTTCTCGATGTGGTCATGTTTGCCGTATTCGATGGCTTCTTTCTCGTAGGGAACGCCGAGATACTCGCAGATGCGCTGCATGTGCGCTTCCGGATCGCGCACCATGTCCTCGTAGATGACATGCACCATGGGGACGGGCTTGTTTTCGATGAACCTGGCCATGGCCGGGACGTAGCGGTTGAGGATGGGGTTGAACTGGTTGGCGGAGACGAAATCACCATCGAAGAAGGAGTTGGCGTAGGAGCAGAAGATAGCGGCGGGATGCCTGGTGAGGACGACGTATTTGGCCCTGGGATAGAGCTTGGCGAGGAAATCGAGGACGAGGGCGTAGGCCGGTGTTTTGTCCAGGAAGAACCGAGCATTCATTTTCCTGCCGGCGTCCTCGAACATCCGGCCGTAGAGGACATCGGTATAGGCCCGGCAGGCATCCAGGTAATCCGCCTCGCGGTGGGGCAGGTCCTCGACGTATTCGCGGATGGCATCGACGCCGCGCAGGTGATCGTAGGGCGCCTTGTCGACGGTGGCGAAGTAGCCCAGGTGGGCGAGCGGGGTGATGATATGCGGTTCGGGTCTGCTGTAGATATGGGAGTGCGAATCCAGCATGCGCTGCAGCAGGGTCGAACCGGAGCGGGGCGACCCGATG
>JAFGDC010000079.1 GCA_016932295.1 candidate division CSSED10-310 bacterium | reverse complement strand
TCAGTTCCACGGGTGGTGGCAAGCAGACCATCAGCAACCAGGAGTGAACGTGCGGCGGCGGAGTGGATACACCTTGATCGAGGCCGTCGTGGTCCTGGCCATCCTTGGGATCGCGCTGTCCCTGGTTACACCCATGGTGTTCCGGGGTATCAGCGGCACGCGGCTCAAGGCCACGGCCCGTCGCATGACCTCGGCCATCCGATACGCCCGCAACCTGGCCATTACCCGTCGCGCCGCTGTCTATTTTGCGGTCGATCTGGATAGTGAAACCTACAGTTTACAAGTGCTTGCCCGTGATATGCCCAAGTTGCCGACCGCTCCGACACCGGATGGCGGGGTGCCTGCACCAGGAGATGACGGCGGGGCGGCCAAGATCACCGGCAAGACGGAAACCATCGAACCGCCCGTGGAGATCATAAGTTTCACCGATACGGGCGGCCACCAGTCGCTGGATGGGTCATTCGGCATTGTCTTCTTTCCCAAGGGCAACAGTACGGGAGGCGCCATCGAGATCGGCAAACCCGACAGCCAACATCTGCTGCTCACCATCGATCCCGTCACTTCCAATGTCGACGTGACCTACTCGGAGTCGTGACATGTCCAGGCGCTCCAACGGCTTCACGCTGCTCGAGATCATGGTCGCCATTACCATTCTCGGTATTTCCCTGGGCGTGATCATGGAAATCTTTTCCAATGGCTTGAAAGCGGCTCACAAGAACAAGGATCTCAACACCGCCATGTTGCTGGCCCAGAGCAAGATGGAGGAATTGATGATGGAGAGAGAGGTTGTGGAGGGAACCGATTCCGGTGTGTTCGAGGGCATGGATGGGTACCGTTGGGAAATGGAGGTGGTGCCCTGGGAATATCCGGATGACCTGTTCCTCTCGAGTGCGCAACGCGAGGAACTCGAGGCCGGCAATGTGAGCGAGGAGGACAAGCAGCGCATTTTCAGGGTGATGGAAATACGGGTCAAGGTGATCTGGACCCGCGGCGGGCAGGACAGCAGCTACCTGCTCACCACGCTCCGGACCCTGCCGCCCGAGGAAGACGAGATACCATTATGAACCGGGTACGACGGGCGGACGGCTTCACCCTGCTGGAGCTGATGTTGTCGCTGGCCATCGTCGGACTGGTTTCCATGATCATGTTCAGCGGCCTGCAGGTGGCATCCAGGGCATGGCAGCGGGGTGACCGGGAGATCGAACTGCAGCAGCGGTTGCGGATCCTTATCGATCATCTTTTCGAAGAAGTGAAATCTTCCTACAACCTCATCCTGCGCATCGAGGATCGAACGTTTTTACTATTCCGCGGGGAGCGCGATCGGGTGGATTTCGTCTCCACCGCAGACAGCCTCGTTTCCACCTATTACGGCACCGGTCTGAAGCGGGTTCAGATGTATGTGAACACCGGTGGATCGGGACCACAGGGACTGGTCATCAAGGAATCGCAGGTGGACAACTCGGATGATCCCTTCGCCGAGGAGCCGGAAGGATTGGTGTATTCACTGGCGCCGGATGTGACTGAGATGTCGTTGCGTTATTACGCCTATCCTCCCGCCGTGATCCTGGGTGAGGAAGAGGTCAGGGGGGAATGGTTCGAGTTCTGGGGGGGCGACTTTGAGGAGGTAGAGAGTTCCGGGGAGGCGGCGGATACGGATCTGGAGACGTTCATCACGCAATATTCCAACGTGCATCTGCCATCCGGCATCGAGTTGAACCTGCGTATGCGGGATCCTCAGGACGACGCGGTGGAGGTGCAACTGCCGCCCATTTATATTTCACTGCAAGACTGCGCGGTCCATAGCCTGATCGAAGCGAACCAGGCGGCCCGGAGGGGGCTCAACTGATGGTGCGGCAACGGGGAGTGGCGTTGATGATGACCATCTGGGTACTTGTCCTGCTGGGCATCATGGCCGCTCAATTTGCCTATTCGATGCGACTCGAGATGGAAGTTGCGAGGAACTACAAGGACGAAGTGCAGTTATACTACTTGTCGCTGGCGGCGCTGGAACTGGCCGTGGCCGAAATCCTGTCGCCCTATACCGCCACGACTCTTTCGGCCAACGGCGAGGTGATCTTCGTTCGTGACCAGTCGGATCTACCCGGTGGAGAGACTGATGAGAATTACTACTATGACATGTGGGGGCAGTTGGGCGGCGATAGCGCCGAGTTTATCAACAGCATCTCCCATTTCATCGGACATCGCTCGCAGTTCAAACTCAACAACGGGATTCTCTCCTACACGATCACCGACGAAGACGGCAAGTTCAATATCAATTCCCTGGTGGTGCGCAACAACGAGCGCGCGGACAACATCGAGATATTCCGGAAACTGCTGGTGGCCATCGGCGTGGAAGACGGCATGCCCGCCGACATCATCGTGGATTCATTGCTTGACTGGTTGGATGACGATGATCTGCATCACGGCAACGGCGCGGAAGAGGATTATTACGAGCAGAACTACGCGGAGCAGGGCATGACCGGGCCGTATACACCCAAGAACGGCCCCCTCAGTACGGTGGAGGAACTCTTGATGGTGCGCGGCATGACCCCGGAAATCCTGTTCGGCTCCTCCGCCGTTCCCGGTCTGCCGGGCCAGGAGGGTAACGATGAACAGACGTTCCAGGGATTGTACCCTCACATCACGGTGTTCACGCCGGCCTCGGGCGGCACGCGGGGTATCAACAACAACACCGCTTCGGATTTGTTGCTCAGTCTTATTTATCCGGATAATGTGGAGGATGTGGTGGGCAGACGCCGCGAGAACGGGATCGTGGCAAGCCGAAAAGCGTCGAGGTATTTCACGGTACAGGCGACCGCCTATCTGCCTCATAGTGATGTGTCGAGAACCATCAAGGCGGTGTTTGTAAAGGCGACACCCAACCGGGCATCGAGATTGACGGTGCGCTACTGGAAGGACAATGCACGATATGTTGATCCTGGAAAGAATATATTCCTTGACTTTGTCGAGGGTGGTTTTATCATCCCCACCCGTTGAGGAATCAGATAGCCGTGTCCCCAACGGGGGTGCGGCGGGAGAACCGAGCCATGGCGTTTGCTAACAATGCCCTCAGCCTGTCGTTCCATGCCGACAAGGTGGTGGTGCTGCATCTTGAAAAAGGCTTGTCCAAGACCACCATGCAGGCCGGCTTCGCCATCGATCTGACTCCGGCGGCGGGTTTTTACGCCGAGGCTCCCGATGCCATCGCCGCCGCAATCAGACAACGGCTGCAGCCCACCTCGAGCAGGCCGGACCGTCTGCTCATGGCCATTCCCCGTACCGCCGCGATCGTCCAGAACATCGTGATCCCCCTGGTGTCGGAGCGCGACATCCGGCAAATCATGCAATATGAACTGGAACGGCACATTCCGACCTCGGCGGCCGATTACCATTACGATGTTCTGCCCCAGGGGCAGGTCGGCGCCAACCAGATGGCGGTCTTGCTCGTGGCCGTGCACAAGAAGGCGCTGGAACGTTACGAACAGATCGCGCACCATCTCGGCTTGCCCGTTCAGGCGATAGAATTACGCTCCACCGCCCAGATGAATGCGTATCGGTACCTGCGGAACGGCGACTCGGGCAAGCGCATAATCCTGGTTAACCTCGATGAAGCGGAAGTCGACTACTCATTTTTCCAGGACAACAAGGTGCTCTATACCAGGACCATGCCCAAGCCGGCGGTGGCGCCCGACGGCGATGTCACCGCCGCAATTGTGGAACAGGTCATGGGGCAGGTCAGGATGGCGGAACGCCAGGTGCGGGGGCAGACCGACCAGGAACCGGTGAACGCACTCGTGTTGTGCGGCCCGGGAGCCGCGGATACCCAGCTTGGCAGCGCGCTGTACAAGAGTGTCGGACTCATGCCGGTGTTCCTTAATCCGCTCCAGGAGATGGAGCTGCAGGAGGTGGACTTCAAGGAGGCCGCTTTCTTCAGCACCGCGGTGGGATTGTCGCTGCGTGAATTCGGCGACCGGCTGCTGGATCTCAACCTGCTCCCGGTGGAACGGCGTCATGTTCCCAAGCGCCAGGGAGTTGTGCTGACCGGAGTTCTGCTGGGCGTGATCAGCGCCTTGCTCATCACCATGGTCACCGCCGGTTTTCTCAGGCAGAACCTGGCGCTTTCCAACGTCAACGCCTCGGTGAACAGTCTCGATCCGAGGGTGCAGAGCATCCTGAAAACCAACGAGGAATACAAGCGGCTGCAGGAACAACTGGACATTTTCCGCCAGCGGGAAATGGAAACCCCAACCAAGCTGGAAATCCTGTTGGAGTATACCCGTATCCTGCCGGATGGCGCTGATGACGAGTCCAGGCTGGTCTGGCTGACCTCACTGGATATCAAGAACGACGAGGCTACCATCAGGGGCAAATCGGAACGTCCCGAAGAATTGATCCAGCTTCTCGAGGATTCGACCTACTTCGAGAATGTCCGGTTCGATACAACCGGCATCACCAAGCAGGGGTTCGTCATCAAGATGAACCTCTCCAAGCGGAGCGCCGCCCAGGTGGTGGACTTTAATGACCTGACCGGGGAGCCGGAGGAGGTTGCGCCGGCGCGCGAGGAAGAACAGGCACCGCCGCCAGGCCGTGACCAACCGCCGGACATGGCTGAATATGACGGCTCTGACACCACCAGGACGCAGCGGGCGCTCCCTGGCATGCAGCGCGAGTTGCCGCCGGACAGTTCCCGTCAGCCGGCCCAGGAAGATAATCCTGATCATGATGACAATTTCGAGGAAGGCTACGACGAAGAATACGATCATGGCTATGGGGATGAGTACGAAGAGGAACCGGTGGATATAGACACCGCGCGGGAGAACCTCTTCGATTTCCTTCGGCGCCAGCGTGAAAACCAGGATGCACCACGGGGCACTCCACCGCCGGGCGCTCGCAGTTTTATCGAATTTCTGCAACGCAATGCCGGTGGCGGGCAAGAAGAAGAGTATGATGAGGAAGGTATGCAAGGGGAAGATGAAGGGGAAGATGAAGGGGAAGGCGAAGCGCCGGATCTGCCGTTCTTCGAGTGAGGATTCCTATGAGATGGGAAAAGGACTGTGAGTATGAATAAACTGGCGCAGATGTTCGCGCGGTTTTCACCGCGGGAGCGACGCCTCATTATCGCCGCCCTGGTGATTATCGTGGTGTATGTCGTGTACGTCTATATCGCTGAACCGCTGATGGCCAAGTATGACGACATGGTGCAGAGCAAGCAGACACAGCTTGAAATCCTCGAGAAATACCAGGCTATTCTCGCCAAGGAGGCGGCGTATTCGAGGAAGAAGGCGGAAAGCGAGGCCATGAAGCGGCAGATCAATGCCGGACTGTTGACGGGCAAGAGTCCGGAAATAGCCACGGCGAATCTGCAGAGCCTGGTCAAGGACTTCGCCAGGGAACTCGACATTTCTCTGGAGCGGATCACCATCAGCCCGGCCAAGCCTCTCGATGGATACACCGAGGTCGGGATCAAGCTTCCCTTTACCTGCCGTATATCCGAACTTGGCGATTTCATCTATCGCATCGAATCCGCGGACAGGCTGCTTTTCATCCCCGCGCTCGACATCCGGGTCGCCAATCCTCGCGAACCGGACACCCTCCGGGTTTCCATGGACATCGTCGGCTTCATCCTGAGCCCGGAAGGCGCCGCCATGGCGGCGGACGAGGCCGTGGCAACCCCGGCGGCGGCCGATGCCGAACCCCCGGCTGATCCGACCGGGGAGGAGGTTGCTCCGGATTCGCTCGAGGAGGAAGAAAGTATCGATGATCTCATGAAGAGCGTGGAGGAAATGGAGAAGACTAAAAATGGGGAAGGCGGAGAATAGATGATAACACCCATGCGACTGCTCAACGCCGCCCTCGTGTTGGTCGTAACCCTGCTCGGCTTGAGCATCGCCAACCTGTCCTCTCCACCGAACGAGATCGCTTTATCGGCCGCTGTCACCGCGCCGGAAAGCCGTTCCCGCTCCACCGGATTGGAGAACTGGCGTTATGAACTGCCATCGAGAAACGCCTTAAAACTGATCATGCAGAAGAACCTCTTCCACCCGGAGCGGATGATGACCAAGGACGAACAGGACGGGGAGGAGCCGGATGAACCGGAGATTGAGGAGGCGCCGCCGGGGATGGTGCTGGTTGGCACCATCATTACTGGGGACAGGCGGGTCGCGCTGATCAGTGAACCGTCCATCAAGAAGGGCAGTACCGTACAATACGAGGAAAATGACGAAATCCTCGATTTCAACATCAAGTCCATCACCGCCCAGAAGGTGGTGTTTTCCGGCCAGGATGACAAGGAAATCGTGCTGCCGTTGCGGCGCGGCGAACGCAAACAGACCCGCCGGCCGACTCGAAGCGCGACGCAGCGCAAGGCCGCCACCGAGCGGACTCCGGGCACCCCGGAGCAGACGGAGCGCTCCAAGGTGACGCGCCGGATACCCAAATCCACGGGCGGATCGAATTCAAAACTACCATTCCCGTTGCCGGGAAGACGGTGAGGCGGAGATGACTGGAGCGAACAGGCACGCATATGGTGAGCACCGCCAGATCCCAGATGCGCCACAGTGTAAAGGAGAATATTAGATGCACAAGACTAAGAGAACGGTGATGATCGTCTTCCTGCTGCTCTCGGCCGGCTGTGCCGTCAAGCAGCACGCCGTCTACTATCCCGAAACGATCGCGGTCGATGAGGCAGTGGCGCTGGAGAAAGACAAGGTGGAATCCGGTGAGAAGAATGAGATCCCACCGGCATCGGAAGCTGATAGCGCAACCATCGCCGGCACGGCAACGTCGGCGACGGACGATATCGAGCCGGGAGCTGCCGAACAAGAGGTTGGAGAGTGGGAGGAAACCACGGCCGCCGCGACTGACGTCGATACCGCCGCCGGGCCGGCCGGGACTGATTCCGGCGAGACTGACGCGCCGCCGCCGGCTGGGAAGGAAGCGATAGAGCCCTCCGTCTTTGCCGATCCTGGCGATCTCGAAAAAGATATAGCGGCTGCGGCCGAGGAAGCTGCCGCCAAGGAAGAAGCCAGGCGCAAGCGCGTCGAAGAGCTGGCGGACATGTTCAATCAACTGGCGGAGACGCCGGAAGAGGAACAGGCGGAGGTGGAACCCGTCACCATCGCCGGCGTCAGCAAACTGACCAAGCCCAAGGAAGGCGATGTCACGGAAATGGAGATCAACCTCGAGGATGTGCCGGCAATCGATGCCATCAAGAACATTGCCGACCTCCTGGAAATAGATTACATCTTGTCGCCTGAAGTGGGCGCGGGGGGGAATGTCACCATCCGCACCTTCGGCAAGTTGAAGCTCGAGGACCTTTACTACGTATTCCTGGCGATCCTCGAGATGAACAACCTCGTTGCGGTTGATGTGGGACCATACTACAAGATCGTGCCTTCCGCCGATGCCCTGCATCGACCCATCGAGACGATCTACGGCAAGAAGCTGGATGGCCGGTACAGTGACGATACCGTGCTCACCCAGATCATTCCGCTGCAATACATCTCGCCTGACGAGATTATCAGTACCCTACAGCCCATTATCGATCAGGATGCCTCGATCATCACCCATCCCGGCAGTAACCTCCTGATTATCACCGGCATGCAGTCCAATATCAAAAGGCTGCTCAACATCATCCAGTTGCTGGATGTGGATACCGCCGTGCTGGAGTTGGAAATATTCCAGATCAATTATGCCGATGCCTCGGATATCGTCACGGTGCTGGAACGGATTTTCGAGGCGCAAAGCGGTGGCTCCACTATCGCCTCCCAAGCGCGCAGCAGCCGCACCACCACCGCCGCCAGCCGGCGCACCAGGGACAGTCAGCAGCGTACGGCCGCCGCAGCCTCCTCCAGCGGCGGCAAGGAAATTCTCTTTATTCCCGACACGCGATCCAACTCCCTCATCGTCTTCGCCCAGCGCAAGGACATCGAGTTCATCAGGGAGATCATCGCCATGCTGGATGTCGATATTTACGTGAGCCGCAAGACTTATATCTATTACGTCCAGAACGCCAACGCGGCGGACATGGCCAGCCTGTTGGGTTCAATTTACCAGGAATCAGGCACCGAGCAGCGCCGCGTGACCCGGACCACGACCACCAGGCGGACCCAGCAACCGCAGGGCACCGGCGCCATAGGCGGCCCGTCGGTGGAAGGCGAGGTTCACATCGTCGCCGATGAGCGCACCAATGCGCTGATCATCGTCACCTCTCCGATCAATTATCCCTACATCGTTGAAACCATCGAAAAGCTCGATATCATGCCCAAGCAGGCGCTCATCGAAGTCCTCATTGCCGATATCAGCCTCAACAAGGATATGCGGTTCGGCATCGATTGGAGCTTGCGCAGCCAGGGCAAGATCGATCTGGGTGACGACACCTACTACTTCGACGGCACTTCGGGTCAGGACGTCGGAGTGACCGGCGACACCTCCAGTTTTTATTACAACCTCTTCGAGGCCACCCGGTTTACGGCCTGGTTGAAGGCACACTCCAGCGACACCAAGCTGGAAGTCTTGAGCAACCCTCATCTGCTGGTGGCGAATAACATGGAAGCCAAGATCGACATCGGCAGCGAGGTGCCCATCGTCAAGGCGGAAACCACGTACGATACCAACGTCAACAGCAACAACAATGTGACCCAGAGCTACAACCGCAGCATTCAATACCGGCCCACCGGCATCCTCATGACCGTGACCCCAAGCATCAACGAGGCCAGATACGTGCGCATGGATATCGCTCAGGAAGTCAGTGAAGTGTCGGCCTGGACCACCGAGGGCGGCCTGGATTCACCGGTGATCAGCTCCCGCAAGGCCTCCACCTCGGTGGTGGTGGGTGACAACCAGACCCTCGTCATCGGCGGCATGATCCAGCGCAAGAACAATCCGTCCCGCTCCGGCATCCCGGTACTGAGCAAGATCCCCGTCCTGGGCTGGTTGTTCGGATTCAGACAGAAAGTCCATGAGGCCAGTGAATTGTTGATTTTCCTCACACCCCACGTGGTGACCTCGCCCGAGGAAGCGACGGCCATTTCTGAATCGCTGCGGGGCAAGGTGGGGATCGAGGAAGATTTCTATCGCGACGTCAGCGTGTCGTGGAAATAGGGGGTGTTGAGATGAAGAAACTGACAACTGCCCTGCTGCTCGGGCTGGCGTGCGTGACCGGCATCCTGGTGTGGACCGGTTGCGACAAACCGTCACCCACCGATCCCGCTTCATCGGCCCGCATCAACATGACCGCGGGTTCCCTCAGCCTGCCGGCCGACGGTGTCAGCGAGACCACGGTCTCCGCCTATGTCCGCAATCCCGACGGTTCCAACGCCGACGGCGTGCCCATCAACTGGCACACCACCTGCGGTCTGCTTGCGGAAGGCGCTTCCACCGTCGCCGCCGGCATCGCCACGGCGACCCTTGTCACGGAAGCGTTCCCCTGCACCGCCACCGTCAGCGTCGACCTACCCACCATGACCTTGCATGATTCCATTGATATCGAGTTCTACAACGAGGAGGCCGCGGTTATCACCATTACCGCGGCGCCGGAGAACATCCCCGCCGACGGCGTTTCCACCTCCACCATCACCGCCGTGGTCAAGGACGACGCCGGGCGGCCGGTCCCTGACGACACCACTGTGTATTTCTCCACCGATGCAGGCACCCTCTCCACATCGTCCGCCGGTACCGCGCAGGGACACGCCATCGTCACCCTGACCGCCTCGAACACAGAGGAAACCGCCAGGATCATGGCCACCAGCGACGGCCACTCGGCATCTACCAGCGTCCGCTTCTACTCCACCCTGCCCGGTTCCATCGATCTGCGCGCCAGCATGTACGAGATCCCCGCCGACGGCAGTTCCAAGAGTGTCATCACCGCCACCGTCAAGGACGTGAACGGACGGTACGTGACCGACGGCACCAAGGTCTACTTCACCACCACCGACGGCAGTCTCAATGTCAACGAGACCACCACCGAACAGGGCATCGCCACGGTGTTCCTCACCAGCGCCTCCTATGAAGCCACCGCGGCCGTCGCCGCCACCGCCGGCAACGTCACCAGCGTGATCTATATCAGGTTCTCGTACGATGCATCCGATCTCGAGATCGATCCTTCGTATGCCCAGGTCATAAAAGGTGGCAAACAAGTATTCACCGCCAGGGGCGGATCGGGATCGTATACGTGGTACCTGCAATCAGGTGCCTACGGTTCACTCTCCACGAGCACCGGACCTACAACCTTGTTCACCGCGGGAAACTCGGAGGGTTCAGTTAAACTTATCCTTTACGATTCACGAGGGGATCAAACCGAGGCCCTGATCGACATCGTGCCAGCCCCCCTGGCCGTAGAGCCAGATATCGCATATGTCCAGGCTGGAAGCACATACATATTCAATGCCGAGGGGGGGAT
The DNA here is from genome assembly GCA_016932295.1 of candidate division CSSED10-310 bacterium. The sequence goes on along the minus strand of JAFGDC010000079.1, from coordinate 2,438 downwards.
ACCTTCATTCACCTGGAGCCTGTCAGATTCCTCTTATGGCTCAATTGCACCAATTGATGTCAATGGAAATTCAGCAACCTTCACATCGAATGGGAAAACCGGGGTTGTAACGTTGAATTTGCTGGATTCTCAATTCGAGTCAGCCATTGCCACAATCTTTGTCGCACAGTGAAGGTGAGTGTTCCGATTTCACAAATGTGGTAAGAAAGAACAGAACAAAGCCTTTGTTTCCCGGGTCCACAAGACGAGCTTCGCGAATATAAAGGATTAACTCCGCACTGCATCATAGTTGAGGATGACGATGATCCATCTCCAATCGGTCACCAAGCGCTATGGGAAGCTGGCGGCGGTGGATGACATCACGCTCAGGGTGGGAGAGGGTGAGCTGTTCGGTTTTCTCGGACCCAACGGCGCCGGCAAGACCACCACGCTCAAGATGATCGCCGGGTTGCTGCATCCCACCTCGGGTTCGATCACCGTCGCCGGGCGTGACATTGCCGCCGAGCCGGAGGCGGTCAAGCGGCTCACCGGCTATGTCCCGGACAGCCCGTTCGTCTACGACCGCCTGACCGGTCGCGAGTTCCTTCGTTTTGTCTCTGGTATCTACCGGTTGGAAAAGGCTGCCGCCGGGCGGGCCATCGAGCGTTACCTTGACCTGTTCGAGCTGGGCGGCTGGGCTGACGAACTGGTGCGCAGCTATTCCCACGGCATGAAGCAGAAGCTGGTGATGAGTGCCGCCCTGATCCACTCGCCGCGCGTGCTGATCGTCGATGAACCCATGGTGGGTCTCGATCCCAAGTCCGCCGTCACGGTCAAGAAAATCTTCCGGGAACTGGTGGCCGGCGGCGTCACCATCTTCCTTTCCACGCATACACTGGGGGTGGCGGAGCAGTTATGCGACCGGATCGGCATCATTCAGCAGGGGCGGCTGGCGACGGTGGGGGGCATGGAAGAGTTGCGGGCGAGGGCGGGCGATCCCCACAGCCGCCTGGAGGATATCTTCCTTGAACTGACCGGCGGGCCGGACATGGAGAAGATCGTGGCCAGCCTCGGCGGTGCGTGACATGCTGCTTCGCGCGCGCTGGTGGATGGTCCGCAATTATTTGCGGCGCATGGGCTGGGACGATGCGATCAAGATCATCGCCCTGGCGGCGCTCGGCATCTTCTTCATGATACTCGAGTTCTTCACGGTCGGCCTGCTCACCGACGCCGTCATGGGGCAGGAACGGCTCGGACCGCTCCGCATCCTGCTCATCGTCAAGATCATGAACATGCTGTTCCTCATGTTCATGGCCATGTTGTTTTATTCATCGCTCATCGCCTCCCTCGGCCAGATCCTGCTGGCCGGGGACCTCGAGTTGCTGTTGTCATTCCCCATTCCCCTGGCGCGGATCTTCTGGAGCAAGTTCACTTTCATGGCCATGGCCGCCGGGTGGATGTTCATTGTCTTCGGCGTCCCGGTGTTTGCCTCCTATGGCTTCATCGCCGGCGCCCCGGCATGGTTCTACCTGCATATCACCGTGCTCCTGGTGCTGTTCATGCTCATTCCCGTGTCCCTGGGCGCGGGGATCACCCTGGTGGCCGCCAGGTTTTTCCCCGCCTATCGCGCGCGGCACATCCTCAGCCTGTTCGGGTTGATCTTCGGGATCGCCTTGATCGTCATCGTCCGCATGATGCGACCGGAGCAACTGCTCAATCCAATGGGAGCGGAGGTGATGGCCACCTACCTGCGGACCATGCGCCTGCCGTCCCCATGGTACTTGCCCAGTACCTGGATGGCGGAAGGTATCCAGGCCGCCGTGGAGGGACGTCCCTGGGATGTCCTGCGCCAGGGCGCCTGGGTGGCGGCGGCTGCGGCGGCCTGCCTGACCGGTTTGCATTCGCTTACCGGGCGGGTGTTTTTCGCCTCCATCTCCCGCAGCCAGGTGCGCACGGAAAAGGCCCCCGGCGGCTCGATCACGGTCCGGACCGGCGCCAACCGCCCGTACACGCTGCCCTTCATCACCAAGGACCTGAAGTTGTTTTTCAGGGACGGCGCCCAGTGGTCGCAACTGCTCATTCTGGGCGCGCTCGTATTCGTCTACATATTCAATTTCAAGCATCTGCCGCTGGAATTGTTCAACTACACGTACATGATGTCGTTCGTGAGTCTCGGCGCCACCGGATTGATCATGGCGGCGGTGGGGGCGAGATTCGCCTATCCCGCCTTGAGCGCCGAGGGAGTGTGCCTGTGGCTGCTCCGTAGTTCGCCCGGATTCACGTCGAGGTTCCTTCGCCAGCAGTTCCTGTTCGCGTTGCTCCCCAATCTGCTGCTTGGAGTCCTGCTCAGCCTGTTCGCCGCCGGTCTTCTCGGCGTGTCGCGCGGGCACATGTTCCTGTCGGTGGTGGTGACCGCGGCCATGGCCTTTGGACTGAGCGGCCTGGCTCTTGGGATAGGG
>JAFGDC010000078.1 GCA_016932295.1 candidate division CSSED10-310 bacterium | reverse complement strand
CGGTGAAAAACCATTCGATCACGCGCAGCAACCCGCCGTACTCGCGTTCGATGGCCTGCACGCTCTCCAGCATGACCGCCGCCACGCTCAATACGATGGCGATCAGCAGCACCACGTCGAACGCCTTGCCTGCCGTCGTGTCCGCCTCGAAGATGACCTCGTGCAGGCGCCGGCGCCATGGTGCGACGATAGTTTCCGTCTCCTGCTCTAAACCTGAACTGTACTGTCTCATCTTCCCGCCGCCGATCCTCACGAAGCGCGGCGCTGGAGAATCAACGCCGCCGGAGCAACAGACTCAATCCCAGCCCTGCCGCCAGCATCCCGAACCAGGACAGCGCCGGGGTGGAAAAATACTCACCAGCATCGGTGAGAATATGGACACTGTCCAGGTAATAGGGTCCCGTCCCGCTGCCACCGCTGAACCCGACTTCCTCGAAATGGGTGAAGCCCGGATCGTAATGAACCGGCTGCAGGGTGGGATACTCCGCCGGATCAAGTTCCATGAGGATCCCAGCATCGTTGACGGTCATGTTCACCCGGTGCCAGCCTTCGCTGCGCGGGATGCCGGTGATTACGGACCAGCCGGAACCATTATTTTTCTGATAATAATGTTGATTGCTCGCATTCACCACGCCCAGGGCGCGCACCACCCCCGCCCGGCCGGGTCCGGCGGCCTTCGTTCCGTCATCGTAGCTGAGCTGGATGGTAAAATCGGTGGTCAGATAATCGGGATGGGTCCCGTATCCGTCCCAGAACCAGAAATCCAGACTGCCCTGCTGCAGAATGCCGTAAGCCTGCACAAGCTGGCCGGCCGCCCGGGTCGAATCACCGAATCTGCAACTGTACCCGTCACCATCCGCCGAACGGTCGGTACTGCTCGACACGCTCACAGCAATCTCCCAATCGCTGAAATCGGCATCGGTGAATCCGTCGTGAAATCCTGCACCGCATAAGTTCGTGAAGATATCAGGTACGGTGACGCTTTCCCGCAGATCGATCCAGGCGACTTCCACCTTTTTACTGTAAGGCTCAACCGCGATGCCGGGTAACATCTGTTCGGTGGAGAAAGGCTCTGGATTACCCACCATGAAGTCAGGTTCGAAATCCATCCCGCCACTCTTGCTGTGCGCCATGAAAATGTGCGAATACCCGTCCCGGTTGGTATCCCAGGCCACGAACAGGTCGCCGGTGGCATCGGCGGCAAGGCTGGGATTGTACGCCTCACCGGAGGTGTTGAGATTGACCGACAGCGGGGTCAGAAACGAAAAACCGTCGTCCAGGCTGGTCGCGCAGAAAATACTGGACATGGTCATCTGCACCTGCCGCCACACCACGTGAAGGCTGCCGCGCAACGGGCAGTACACTATCTCCGGGCGCTCCTGTTCGTTGGTGGCGGAGTAGACCAGCACCGGCGCGCCGAAGCTCGTGCCGCCGTTGCTGCTGGCGCTCACGTACACCGCGGTGGGGTTGGTCGAGTACCTGGACATGAAGGCGACCCACACGTTGTCACCGTTGAAGGCGGTCACGGCGCCGCTCGAGTCGTAATATGCCGGATCCGTCCAGGTGTTCACCTGGGTGTTGATGCTGAAACTTGCCCCCAGATCGTTGCTTCTGGCATGGAACACATCGCTGTTGCCGTTGCGCTGATCGTCCCAGGTCACGTGGATCGTCTGGTCCGTTGCATCGATGCCAACATGAGGAAAGAAATGGTTGTAGATGTCACCGGTATCGTCATTCACCTGCTCCGCCTCCGTCCAGGATTGCCCGCCGTCGGTGCTGACGGTGCAATAGATGTCGCTGTAGCCGAAACCGGCGGCGCGCTTCTCGTACACCACCGCCGTCACCCCGCCCGCGGGATCGTGCGAGAGCCGCGGGAAATAAGTCTCGCAACCCATTCCGCAGTAGGTGTCCAGTTCAATCCCGCTGGACCAGGTCAGTCCGCCGTTGACGGACTTGGTGTAAAACACCCTGCGGTAGCTGAAGCGATCATCGTCATAGACCGCCAGCAGCGTGTCCTCATCGATGTATGCCACATCCACCGACCCCTGAAGGGCGTTATCGGCATCGCCGATGCTCATCTTGATGTCATCGGGCCGCCACGTCATCGCGCCTGCCACTGTCACCCCGGTCAATAACAAGATAAAAAACAGAAAGCCCATCCGTCGTACTACCATGACAAGTCCTCCTTTGTTTTTTCTTTATACTGGTTGTCCGGGTGTTTCTCAATCCTCGCCGCCGCGTTTTGTCGATGTTCGTCGGCGCGGTCCCCTGCGACGGCCGACAGCGGCCTCAAACCGGCTTCGCCCCGGCGCGCCGTATCTACCCCCCCTGTCCGGCGCCGGCGCCGGCGCAGGACAGGCAATCCGCCGGTCAGTTGTCCTCCTTGAAGGGCACCACCTCATACTCACGCCAGTCACCCGCCCGGTGCCTGACCTCGTAAAGATCGTACCCGGCAAATTCGACGGCGATCCTGGCACGCTCGAGCGTGGGGATGGGTCCCGCCGCCCAGGTATTGGGAGCGCCTGGAGTCTGTACCCTTTGGATCGCCCTGCCGATGTCACGAATCCCGTTGCGCCATACATACGGCGGCGACATCAGGTCGGGCGGGCCGTAATGGTCCGTCAGATTGACGATCACCAACCCGGCGCCGGTATCCGGCAGCGTGAGGATCGCCGCCTTGATCTCGAGGGCCTGCTCAAAGGCGTTCCGCCACCAACAGCCGCGTTGGACCGCCCAGAGCAGATGCATCGCTACCAGCGCCATCATCATCCACCTCTCCACCCGCACGCCATACCAGCCTGCCTTGCGGGGAAAAATCAGGGCCTTCACCATGACAAGCGCCATGAAGAAGGTGGGCAGGTAGAAGTATCTCGACTGGACCGCTCCGAACAGCGCATAGGGGACCTGGAAGAGCATGTACAGTAATGCCGCGAGCCGCGCCGTACGATCACGCCGGCCCAACAGCGCCATCGCCGCCAGCATCAATGCCGCCAGTGCCAGACCGGCCGGCATCTTGAAGGAATCACCCTGGCTGTTGGGCAACAGAACACGCACAGGTGAAGAAACAATCAGGTACGCCGTGCGGATCAGGCTCATCGGATCACCGTAGCCGGCCCGGTACCCGATGACCTTCTTGAATACCATCACGAGCCCGAGCGCCAGACATACAGGCCACATCAACGAGACGGCCCGTTTCGCCACCGGACGGTTTCCTGAAGGATGCAACACCATGGCGAGAAACACCATGGGCAGGCAGAGTATCCCCCAATCCCAGACCAGGATGGCCAGGAATTGGCAGGCGGCCAGCGACCAACCCAATCCCGGCCGGTCAAAAGGCTGCTCGAGCACCAGCCGCAGCGCCACCAGCAATATCAAGGCCAGCAGTGGGTAACAGATGCTGCATGCCCAGGCCAATGCCTCGTATCCCGCCGGATTGAAGGCGAACAACGCGGTGACCGTGAAGGCGGACCATGGCTCGAGGGTGAACGGCCCCTTGCAGAGACGATACACCAGGAGAATGTTGAGCAGGTGCGTTACCATGGTCAGGAGATGCCAGCCGAGAGGTGTGAGAATCCCGGCCGCCGTGAGATGATAGAGGCCGTTGAGCACCGGTGCGTAATGATGGAAATCAATGGGATCGAACGGTCCCAGGGATGCGCCGCGGTGCAGCAGGTCGAAGTCGTCGGACAGGAAACCGATGCGCAGAGGTCCCGTGATGCACAGCGCCAGCACCAATCCGATCACCAGAATAAGAGGAATCCGCCGCGCCGGCGCGCCTTTGATTCTCAATCGCTTCTCCTGACTAATAGCTGATTACGCCAGTAGTATAAAACGACATCACGATGAGCGCCAGCCTCGCGACGCGCATCGCAACGGAGAAGGAAACATTCCGCTAACCCCCGGCGTATGCCGGATACCCGCCCGCCTGCAGTTGCACATGTCCCGCGGATTGCCTACGCTGGAAAGGAACCGTTTTCAAGCGAGAAGCCGTGGTTATGAGGACTGTTGTATTCTGGTCACTCCTTTTCTTGTACGCCACACTGCCGGCGGCCGCCCGTACCATCCGGGTAGCGTTTCCTCCCGGCTGGGGTGCCGGCTGGAACGATCCGCGGCTGGTGTACCACCTGCTGGCCGGTGAGCCGGAACGATTCGGGTGCCATCAGTTCCTCTTCCAGGACCTGGCACAGCCGGTCACGTACGCCGGTCTTGAGGCGGCGGCCCCCGACGTCGTGGTGCTCTGCAATCCATCCGGCGGCGACCGCACCTATCAAACGACCGAAGGCGGGGCGCTCGCTTCATACCTGGCGGACCACGATGCCGGACTGGTGGGCACGTACAAGTTCAACCACTCGTTTTTTCTTTACGATAACTCATTTCTCATGGACCTGTTCGGAGTGGACGGCTCGTTTTTCACCTATGATTCACAATGTACCACCGGGATCTACGTGCTGCAGCCGCCGCGTCACGAGATCTTTTCCTGCCTGTTCGGCGACCGGTTCACCACCGCGGGGTATCCATGTTCACAAGCCATCTCGGCCCCGTCCTGGGATGACGCCATGGCCGGCGCCGACATCATCGCCGGAACCACGGATGACAATGGGATCATTGCTGTGCGTGAAATCCCATGGCGAAGCGTTTACTGCAGCACCATGCCCGATTATTGCGATACCACGACAGGTGATCCATGGCTGGTGTACGCGATGCTGGTCTGGGCGGCGGGATATGACACGTCACCGGCGCTGCCGGCGTGCGGCTCGGCGGCGGGACTACTGCTGGCGGGCGTGGTGAGCGGTTTGTTGCTGGCATGCAGAAAAAGCTGAGTGAACGGGACCCGCGCTGAGGACAGGATGGTTCATGGTACGGTTGCTCCCACGGAGGGATCAGGAAAAAGCATCCCGCCGGGGATCACCGGTTCCTTGGTATACTGGCAGAGGATTTTGGTGACCGGGCCTTGAACGATCTCACCAGAAGAGACATCCGGACGATGGTGCTGCCTGCATCGCAGTCTTGGGGGTAGCCAGACCATCCTGGTCTGGTTCCCGGTCCACAGTGGTTCAAGCCATTGCGCATGGAACCCGAACCGACGCTTCCGACCAGGCGGGCCACCCTGGCTACTCTCTGGGACAAGTGGAATCGGTATGGGTATTGCTCGAATCAGTCAATTTCATTTTACGATGAAAATGGATTTTGGCGAAGGAAGGAGCATGTCTACGATAAAAATTGGGTTAACAAAGAATTAAAGGAAATTCAAAACTCACTAACCAATCAAGACAAGTCTATGATATCAAAATTTATTACAGCCATTATGTGGCATGCAATACCCGGGCAAAAGGATTACAAAAAAGTCTTCGACTTCGAAAATCTTGTTGGTCCGGAAAGTGGTGACATCAACAAAACAATTTTGGCCAATGGTGTTTCAATTGCTGTAGAGTATTTTGATGTACCTGGATTTGGTGAACTAGATCCGGAAGAATATGGAAACTACTTAACGGGATATTCCGCTGGATTTCTTGATTCTATAAATAGTAATAATTTAGCATGTATTGGTGTCGTGTTTGGCGGAAGATTGTATAGTATTTCAGAAAGAATGGTTTCACCGTTTTCAAGAAATCAAGCAGTAGTAACTGAGAGCGTACACGATGAGCGTAGTTTTCCATATTTTCTGCGTGGATACAACGATGCTATGTGCTGGTATGGAGTGAATGAACCCAGATCCCCAGTGAAGCAAAGCGGTAATTAGGATAACCGATTGATATAAAAGAAAAATATATCGCTTTAAGGGTTATTTTTTTGTTGTACAAAGTAACCTCCTTTGGTACAATATTTTTTGTGGTAATCAACAGGAGATTACGCCTATGATACACGCCACTGACATCGCCAGCAAGACCAAAGAAGAGGTCCTCTTGACAAGAAAACAACGGCGCCTTCTGGCCACCCTACGTCACCAGGCGGAAAAGATAGCCAGGCGGCTCGATCCACACGCGTCTACGCCGGGCGCGTATGAGTTCGTTGCTGACGATGGGCATTTAACCGGCTACGCCGGCATGTTTCTCATCAAGGATCTGGCTAAACGATTGAAGGTGCTGCGCCTGTTTTGCGACATGGTGACCATCAAGAAGCGTAACTGCACCTTGGGCTCGAATATCAGTATTTCACCATCATGGAGCCGGCGGCTCCACCACCAGGGCACGGCGGCGCCGTGCGGTCCATG
>JAFGDC010000003.1 GCA_016932295.1 candidate division CSSED10-310 bacterium | reverse complement strand
TTATCTGCCAAGGACAATTGAATATGTAGTGGAGTCCGGGCCGGTGGTGCCCACGCTGCTGATGTTCCTGCCGGCGGCTGAAGCCGGTGTTAGGGACCTGGTTTTCAGAGTGGTGGCCGGATCGGACCGCCTTCCGGTGGCTGGCTGGCCGTTATCCGTAAACGGCAGGGAGTTCGGTGTCACCAATCTTGCCGGCCAGGTGCACTGGTCACGAAAGGTGGTTGAGGGCCAGGTGCTGGTTGTGGAGGTTACGACTCCGGACGGTGCCGTGTTTCAGTTTCAACGCCGGGTGCCGGAACCCGGAAAGGATACTCTTGAACTGGTTATCGAAACGGATGATCCGGATCGTCGTTGATCGCCGGTCCTGATGACGGGAGGTGCATATGTCACATGTACGGATGGTTGGTATCGGATTGGTGGCGCTGCTCTTTGCCGGTTGCGCGGTGAACCGTGACGCGCTCAGGAACTCCCTCGATATGAAGCTGGTGCGTCTGGATGATACCGGCACGGCTCAATCCGTGGCAAAGGACGAGGTACTGATTCTCAGAAACGGCGACGAGGTTACCCTGGGTGTCGAACTGCGTAACACGGGAGAGAAGGCGATTCGTCACCTGCAGACCACGGCGCGCATTCCGGGCGAGTACATGGCGTTCCGGTCGCTCCGATCGGGCATGAAAGTCCGGTACATCACCGACCAGGATGAAACCGAACTGACCTGGCAGACATCGTCGATTAAACCGGGCCGTACTAATCTGGATCGGTTTATCCTTTATTTGACCAAAAAGGTGGAAATTGAAATCGTCGAAGGTCAGGCCCTCGAATTGTTGATGTATGACCGGGAAGGCATGAAGCAGGGCGCCGCACTGCTTCAGCCGGCATACCTGAAATTCAAATTGATGCCGCCGAAAACGCAGGACTTCGAGGACTACGACCCCCCTGAAATACCGCCCAAACAGGAAGAACGGACACCATCGCGGTGATTCGTCATCGTGCCTGTTTCAGCGGCCCGTGACCGAGTGCGATGCAAAGGAGTGGATGTATGGGTGCTTTTCTGAAAAAACGTAATTGGAAACGTGTGATCCTGGCGCTGGGAATATCCATATTGGCCGGCTGTGTTGACTCTCACGAGCCGAATGTGACGGCGCTTTTTCAATTTCTCGATCCGGACGGCCAGCCGATTTCAGGAGTCAGGGTATTCGGTGAGGAGATTTCCCCCCTGACGTCGGATACCCATGGTCAAGTTCCGATAGCGGCGTTCTTTGAACCGGGGGAGCGGAAAAATTTCAGTTGTCATCATCCCGAGTTCAGGGAGGAACGTTTCGCGGTGAGCGCTCCGATGCAACTGCCGGAGAAGGTGCCGATGCAGACGATCAGACTTGAACGGGCCGCGTTTTCCATCGAGGTCACGACCATGACGCACGATGCTGCCGGCACCCTTCAGCCCCTTGCAAACATGGTGATCTCAGTCGATGGACAGGTGAAAGGAACCACCAATGCGGCAGGGCGGATCCCGCCGTTTCTCTTCAGGGATCTCTCCAGGGGCGGGTGTGTCGTGTCGGCGCAGTCCCAGCCTCCGGCACCACAGCCGTGCGTGGAACGGATCACCTTCAATGAAAAGTACTGGCGTTACGAGGTGGTGATCCAGTGCGATCCGGCGCCGTTGCGGCGGCTGGTTGTAAACATGGTCGACAAGAGTGGGTTGAATACGGCTGCTTCGCTGGCTGTCGTGGTGCGAGGCGAGAAAAAGGAAATCGCCATCCCCGGATCGGTCGAGTTTCGTTTTCGTGAGGCGGACGGTGAAAAAATCCCGGTGGATCTGCTGGGCGGCGGGCTGTGTTTCACGTCGTACCATCGGGAAATCGAGATGCAGCAGGATCGTGACGAGTACCTGTGCTATTTCAGTGTCGGACGGCCCGCGAGAGTCCATCTGCGGGTGGTGGATACTGATGGGAAACCACTCTCCGATGTCAGGATCAAGGCTGATGACCGGGTGATCGGGCAGACCAGGGAAGGTGAATATCACGGCACTCCCTGCGTCTATTTCGCGCCTGAAGAGCAACCGGTGGTCGTTCTTGAGAAAGAGCACTACGAGATGAAGGCGCCGGGCACCCGCCTGATTCCGAATACGGATGGATTGTACGAGCTGGTGGCCGTGATGGTGCCCCAGCGGGTGCTGCAGTTGGTCGCCCGTCGCGCCGGCGGCGCCCCCGCCGCCGGTTGCATGGTGACTGTCAATGGACCCAATGATTACCTGGTGCAACTGCAAACCAATAAAAAAGGCAACCTGGAAAAGCTCCTGCCGCGGGATGGCGTGTACGATGTGACGGTGTACGATCCCGTTTCGAAAGAGCGGAAAATCCGGAAAATCGCGACCGCAAAAATGCGCGAACCAATCATCTTCAACTTCGGCGGAAGCGTGTCAGCGCTGAGTGTCACGGTTCAGGACCAGGAAGGCAGGCCGCTTCCGGGAGCGACGGCCGATCTGGTGTCCGCGGTGTCGGAGGAACTGACCGAGTTCAGGAACAAACCGCTGCCTCTTGAAAGATACGAAGCTCCCACGGGCCACTATCTGCTTCATCTGCGGTGCGGCGATGCATATCGGCCGGCCGTCGAACATATAACACTGTCGGCGGATAAAGAAACGACTATCACGGTGAAGCTGTATCCTGACCTGATCGCGCATGCACGGAAGCTGGCGGTGGAGAAGCGCTACGATGATGCCATCAGGCTGCTGCGCCAGGTTGATCAACGGGATAAATTATACTATCTCGAAGCGCTCGGCGAGATCGGGGATTGTTACAAGGCGACGGACAAGGGGGAGGCCGCCGAGGAAACCTACCGTGCAATGATACAGTTACGGGTCGACAGCCCGACGGCCCATTTCAAACTTGCCAACCTGCTGTTGGGGCAGGGGAGACTGCTCGAGGCGGTCGATTACTTCGAGAGGACAATTTCACTGAAGGGCAATCTTTCCGTGACGGAACGGGACCAGGTGATGGCCATGGCTCATCTGGGCGCCGCCAAGTGCCTGGCTTATATATGCAAGAGCCAGAAAACCGGGGATGGAGGTATCGGAAACCAGGGCGACGGCACCGCAGCCGCCATCGATGTAAGTTCCGTGCAGGATCATATCGATGCATATGTTAAGTGCACAACCAAAAACAACGTGACGGTGACGACGGCCATGCGCCAGATCCATGAGGAAGTAATCAGAATCATCGGAGAAATACATGCGCGCTGAATGCCTGATTTCCCTCTGCATGCTGCTGCTGGGACAACCTGTGATGTCGGCGGGCGGTCGGACCAGGCTGATCGAATGCATCAACGCCGTTACGGGACTGCCGATAATGGGTGCGCGGATCTACCCGAAGTTGCCGTCCGGAAGCCTGCTGCCGCCGGCGCTTACCGATTCGAACGGTCGATCGGTGATCGAGGAGGCAGACGGAGTCACGGCATACCTGGCATGCAAACAGGGTTACTGCTCTCTGGAGCTGACGGTGGAGGAGGAATTGTCGTTTCTCCTGGTCAGGAAGAAGGGGCGCCTCATCATCGCCCAGAATTCCATGGCTGCCATGATGCCGGCCGTCGATGTATGGATCGATGGGCGGTATCAGGGGCTTTTACCACTGGAGATCGACACGATCGATTGTGGTTATCATTGTCTCATGTGCCTGCCGGTGGACAGCCTGGGCTACACATGTCCCGTCGGACAATGGTTCGAACTTGCCCCGGATACAACCACCTTCATTACTGTTCCCGTCAGAAGGAACCTCCTTCGCGAGGCGGGATGCGCCGAACTGGCCGGTGATCTGAACCGGGCACAGCAGTTCGTGTCCGACTGGCGGGGACAGACGGCGACTGATTCGTCAGCGGGTATGCAGCGTATGCGCATGCTGGCCAGGTACGCTGGCGCCGCCGGTATGAGCGGGGAAGATCTGGCTGAGATGATGCGCGCCTTGCCGCCGGCCGGCCGGGAAGACCGCGAAGGACTGATTGTTCTGACCTTGTACATGAGACAGATGGAAGCGGTGGATGACGACGTCAAAGAGGACTGGCTTCAATTGGAACAGATTATGAAGTATCGAATGGCGCTTTCTCCCAACTGGCAGCAACTGTTGACATATCATTATTACACCGACCTGATCCGTCGCGCCGAGGCGGCGGAGGAATGGGATGAGGCGCACAGGATACTGGAAGAATACAACGGATACCTTGCCGGACACCCCGGACTTTCAGAAGTGTTCGGTTTCGTGAAGCATTCAGCGGGTGGGCGAACCATCGAGGAAGGAGTCATGGCAGATGCAATGCTGTTCAATTGATAATACATTGAGACGAGGCCAACTTGTATGGTTGCTGGCGATAGGGCTGGCGATTGGTGGCATCACCGATATCGATCCCGCTGAGGCCGATGGACCGGTGCTGCACGAGTTGACAGTGCCGCATTGTCCCTATCCGGCACTGACCGACAGTTCTGCAGGATTGCGATTATCGTATCTGGTGGAGCGGGGATTGTACATGTTTGACCGGGAGGGGGCGTTCGTGCCGTTCCTGGCCGCCCGCCCGGAGGCCATTTCCGACGAGCCCCAGCTCGAATATGTGATCGAGATCAAAAAGGATGTTCATTGGCCGGCGCGGGATGGGCAGGGCAGCGGCCGGTGTATTACGGTTGATGACGTTGTCTTCACCTATCGGGCGCTCATGGACGAACGTTCACCGATTCTGCAGAAACGCCTGCGGGAAAAGATAAAGAGTGTCAGGCCGAGCGGTGAAAACAAGCTGACGATCACCCTGGTTTCTCCGGATCCCTTTTTCCGGACCCTGCTGTCCATCCCCATTCTGCCCCGGGACGGATTCAGCGAACCATACGTGACCTGCGGCAGTCGCTTCTTTGAGCGGCCCGTGGGATGCGGGCCGTTTTGTGTGACGGGAAGCAATCCGGCGGAAAACCTGGTCAACCTCGTACGTAATCCCTGCTACCCGGCTTCCGGCGCTTTCGATGAAATGTCCATCAACACCATGCCGGAGAGAAGCACTGCGCATCAGGCGTTGCTACAGGACAAAATCCATTTTATTCCGGAGGCGGTATCAGAAAACGAAGCGAGGCACTTGAAGGACTCCACGCGCCGGTCGCAAATGGCTTCCGATGAGCCGATCATATTAAATACAGCCAATTACAATACCCTTAAATTCACTTTTTTCGCATTCAATTGCAGGAGGGAGCATTTCAGCCACCCGGGATTCAGGAAAGCACTTTCGTACCTTGCGAACCGGGAATACTGGGTGGCCAACTTTTATCCGTCAGCCGTGATCATCTCAGGCCCGTTTTCTCCGAGCAACCCGTACTACAACACCAAGGTACAGCCCCTCCCGTACGATCCGGAAACCGCCCGGGCCATACTTCTCGATCTTGGCTATGAGATCAGGGAACAAGACGGAAAAAGAAGCCTGTATTACAGCGGGATGAAGGTGAGCGAACAGAAGTTCGTCGTTCCCGACCGGAAGAACGAGTTCGCCGCCAATATGATTTGTGACGATTTCCGGCACACGGTTGCCAGTGAGATAGGTTTGGATATCGCCTTGGTGGAAAGCACGGCCGATGCGGATTACGAAGACCGGGTGTTCAGGAGAAGGGATTTCGATATGGCGTATGGAAGCTGGGGATTCGGGGATTATACGGACATCTCTCCGTTATTCGCGTCCACGGACCTCGGCCGGCCGGAAAACATGAATTTCATCACCTATATCAATCCGGAAATCGATGACCTGTTCGAGCAGTATCGAAACGCCGTCGATCTCGAACAGGCCAAGGCGGTCTATTTCGCCATCCATGAAAAGTTGGCGGATGATTGCCCCTACATTTTCCTGTGGTCGCAATACAACACGGCGATCTGGAATGCGACCAGGCTGAAGGATGTAGATGTCTGGGGCAGCAGCGTGTACGGCAATATTGAAACCTGGCGTTGGGTGCAGGCGCAATAGCTGTGGGAATTTCATTGCGGCGCCGGCGGTCCGGATTGGCGGTGGAACTGAAGCATTGCGCCGCCGCCATGCTCCTGCCGCCGGTTCTGGTGGTCGTCCTGTTTGTGGCAGCCCCCACCAGGACGGTGGGAAGGAAGCCATGGCAGGTGGAATTCGGCTATTCGCCGGTGGAAAACGGCCGTTTGAAACCTTCGGTCATGTTGCGGAAAACCGCCAAGACACTTCTGCTGACACTGGGCGCAAGCGCCGTCACCCTGCTCTGTGTCATGCCCGCCGCGTATCTCCTTGTCCTCGGCGAAGGCAGGCTGCGCAAAGTTATTATCCAGGGTATTGCGTACTGTTTTTCAGTAGTACCCATCTTCATCACCGGGACGCTGGCCCTGTTTCTCTGCGGCGCGGAACCAGGCGGACTGGACCTGGATTTCAGTGGCGTCGGCCGGCGGCTCCTGGACCTGCGCTCGGCGCTCGGCATCCATCCTTACTGTCCCATCGTTGAAGGATTCGACCTCACCGCTTTCATACTTCCATGCCTGATGCTGGGTATCGGCAATGGCGGCCTGGCGTTTTTACTGCGGCAGTTCCGGACGGAACTGGAAAGCCTGTATCGTGCGCCCCACGTGACCGCTCTCCGCGCCCGCGGCCTTTCACCCCATCGAAGCGTAATGCGTTCCGGCGCTGTTGTACTCACCTCGATTCTTACCAATCACATCCTGGAACTGCTGGGTGGTGCGATCATCATCGAACGGATATTCAATGTGTACGGTATCGGCTCCTGCGCCTTCGATGCAGCGTCGGCCCGGGATTTTTACCTGGCCCTGGCGGTAACGGTACTGATGGGGATGGTCTATACCATTGCCCGGCTGCTCGGGTTGCTGATCCAGAGGCTCTTCGACCGCCGGCCGCCAGCGGTCGCCTCCCTGGCGGAGAATACTTGATGACCGTCCAATC
>JAFGDC010000077.1 GCA_016932295.1 candidate division CSSED10-310 bacterium | reverse complement strand
GCGCAGCCGTCGGAGTTGGACGGCGAGGTGATCGATGCGCTGCGGAGAGTCGGTTACGTACGTTGAGAACTCCCCCCGGCCGCGGCGCAGCCGTCGGAGTTGGACGGCGAGGTGATCGATGCACTGCGGAGAGTCGGTTACGTACGTTGAGAACTCCCCCGGCCGCGGCGCAGCCCCGTTCGGCTGCGGCGTAACTCCTTGGCCGGCCAGGTGAAGGTGTGGTATAGAGGAAATACGGAACATGGGCGGAGCATACCCGTGGATGGCCCCCGGGAAACAGGTGTGGACGAATGTGACTGGAAATGTGTGGAGGGTCGTATGGATGTGATGTTGACGGAGCAGAACAAGCGCTATCAGGGACTGGCCCGCGAGGTGGCGGAACAGGTGGCGCGTCCTGTCGCGGCGGAGATGGATCGAACCGGGGAATACCCCTGGCAGGTGCTGGCGGCCCTCAAGGCTGCCGGCTTGACGGGGATTTGGATCCCGGAGGAATACGGTGGCAGGGGGGGTACCATCCTGGACCTTTGCCTGGTGGTGGAGGAGCTGTCCCGGGTCGATGGTGGTGTGGGTGTGTCATACGCGGTCAATGCGCTCGGGTCGCTGCCGATCCTGCTGGGCGGGACCGAGGCGCAGCGCCGGGCATATCTGCCTGAAGTGGCGGCGGGGGACAAACTCATTGCCTTTGGGCTGTCGGAACCCGATGCCGGTTCCGATGCCGTGAGTCTGAAGACCACTGCCCGGCGTGACGGTGACCAGTACGTGCTGAATGGAACCAAGAAGTGGAATACGAACGGCGGCGTCTCACACTATTACACCATTTTTGCGAAGACCGACCCCGAGAAGGGCGGCCGCGGGATTTCATCAATCCTGGTGGAGAAGGGCACACCTGGTTTTACCATCGGGAAAAGGGAGGATCTGCTGGGGATACGGTGTGTTCCGGTTCACGAGTTGCATTTTAACGACTGCCGGGTGAGCGTCGGGAATCTGGTGGGCGGTAAGGAAGGTCTCGGCTTTTCCCATGCCATGATGACGTTGGACCGTGGGCGGCCGGGGGTGGCCGCCCAGGCGGTGGGGCTGGCACAGGGCGCTCTCGAACTGGCCTTGGCGTATACGACGGAGCGGCGCCAGTTCGGGCAGGAGATCGCCGGCTTCCAGGGTGTTCAGTTCATGCTTGCGGATATGGCGGCCAGGGTGGAAGCGGCCCGATGCCTGGTGTATGCGGCCGCCCGTGCGATCGATGCCGGTGTCAGGAATGTTTCGCCGCTGGCCGCCAAGGCCAAGCTGTTCGCCACGGATACCGCCATGCAGGTTACCACTGATGCGGTCCAGTTATTCGGGGGATACGGGTATTGCCGGGATTACCCGGTGGAGAAGTTTTTCCGCGATGCGAAGATCACCCAGATCTACGAGGGCACCAACCAGATCCAGCGGATTGTGATCGCCCGATCGCTGATGAAAGGGATGAATTCCTGATAACGGATTGATACCTGATCGTTGAGATTCCAAGGGTGTCTGGCGATGGAAACCGGCTCCCCGCCCCCACGAGCGCCGGTCCCTTATGATGTCTGAACAGCCGCTGCATGCCGCGGAGGGAGTGATACCAGTTGACATGGTTGGGCTCTCTTAATAAGTTAGGACGTCTTACGAGGAATCGATTGCTTGCCGGCAGTCGCAACCGGCAAGGGGGGGAACCATGGCGAGTGACTACCTTCCAATCCTGTTGATTTTCCTCTTCGCGCTGGTCATGACCGGTGCCATGATCGCGCTTTCAGAGCTGTTCGGCCCCAAACATCGTACAAAAGTGAAGGGCGAAGAGTTCGAATGCGGCAATCCTCCGGGTGATTCAGCCCGCAAGCGGATTCCTGTCCAGTTCTTTCTCGTCGCGATGATCTTCCTGTTGTTTGATATCGAGATGGTGTACCTATTCCCCTGGGCCATTCTGTTCAGGAGGCTAGGACTGTTCGGCGTGGTGGAAATGACGGTGTTTCTGGGGGTTCTTGTCACCGGTCTGGTCTACTGCTGGCGGAAAGGAGGCCTGGATTGGGTTTAGAACATTGCCTGGGTCCGGGTTGGATCACGTCGAGGCTTGATGCATTGATCAACTGGTCGCGCCAGTGGTCGTTGTTTCAATACCCCTTCATCACCGCTTGTTGCGGCATTGAATACATGTCGCTGATGTGTTCTAGGTACGACCTGGCGCGGTTCGGCGCGGAGATTCCCCGGTTTTCGCCCCGCCAGGCGGATGTACTGTGGGTGGTGGGTACCATCAGCCACAAGCAAGCGCCCGTGGTCAAACGGGTCTACGAGCAAATGGCCGAACCCAAGTGGGTGATCTCCTTCGGTGTCTGCGCCAGCAGCGGTGGGTTTTACGACAACTACTCCACTGTACAGGGTGTGGATAGGATCATCCCGGTGGACGTGTTTATCGGCGGCTGCCCCCCGCGACCGGAAGCGGTCTTGGACGGCTTCATGATGCTCCAGGAAAAAATCAAACGCGAGAGCCTGCTGACCAGCCAGCATCGACACGGCAGGAACGGGGAGGGGCAGCCATGAATCCGGTCCTGGAGAGGCTTGTACAGGAGTTTACGGAATCGGTCGTGGAGATCCATGAACAGCATGGCGATGCCACCGCGGTGGTTACCGGGGAATCATTGACATCGATACTGCGGTTCCTGAGGGATGCGCCCGAACTACGGTTTTCAATGCTCGTGGATCTCACCGCCGTTGATTTTCTGACCTATCCCGGCCGCGAGGACGGACCGCGCTTTGAGGTGGTCTACCACCTGATGGCGCCGGATTCTCACCGGCGTGTTCGGATCAAGACACGAATCGACGAGAGGGATTGCCGGGTGCCCAGCAGCCGGGAATTATGGCCTGTGGCTGATTGGCTGGAACGGGAGGTCTGGGACATGTTCGGCATCACCTTTACGGGACACCCCAACCTGAAGCGGCTGCTGATGTATCCGGAATTTCAGGGGCATCCGTTACGCAAGGATTATCCCTTCAACAAGGAGCAGCCGCTGGTTGAACAACGGCCGGCGTATGACGCCATGGCCGGCGTGGATCGAGGGCTCACCCTGCATGAACGAAGCCTCGACGTCCACGGAGGCAGTCATCCATGAACCAATCGGAGCGGCTGCAGACCGAGCAGATGTTCCTCCAGATGGGTCCCTCTCATCCCGCCACCCACGGCTGCGTGAAGCTCAACATCGTTCTGGAGGGAGAGCGGGTCCTGGACGCGGAGATGGAAATCGGTTATCTGCATCGCGCCTTCGAGAAGATGGCCGAGGTCAATACTTACACGCGCGTGATTCCTTACACCGACCGCATGAATTATGTCAGTCCGATGATCAACAACACCGGATACGTGATGGCGGTGGAAAAGCTTCTTGACGTGGAGATTCCCCGTCGTGCCCAGATACTGCGTGTCATTGCCGGGGAACTGTCGCGCCTTGCCGACCATCTCACCTGCCTTGCCGCGGTGGGAATGGAACTGGGCGCTTTCACGGTGTTCCTCTACTTCATCGAAGCCCGGGACCTGGTTTGGGATCTGAAGGAACTCATGTGCGGCGCCCGGCTGACGACAAGCTATACGAGGATCGGCGGCGTCATGCGGGATCTTCATGAAGATTTCGCCGCGATGTATCTTTCCCGCACACCCAGGATACTCCAATTGATCAAGGAAGTGCGTGGATTACTGGAGCGGAACCGGATATTCATGGACCGGACCCGCGGAATCGGCGTGTTCTCCCGGGAGCAGGTGATCCAATGGGGTATCACCGGGCCGACCGGTCGCGCTTCCGGGTTCGATTATGACGTGCGGCGTGATTTTCCCTACTGCGTGTATGATGAACTGGATTTCGAGGTGCCTCTCGGTGAGAACGGCGACAACTACGATCGGTTCATCGTGCGGGTCGAGGAAATGTACCAGAGCATGCGGATCATCGACCAGTGCCTCGCCAGGCTCGAGGACGGTCCGGTGATGTCCGACAATCACCGGATAGCGTTGCCGCCGAAGGAAAAGGTCTATTCCACCATCGAGGGGATGATCCATCATTTCGTCATCATCCAGGATGGCATCAAGACGCCCGCTGGTGAAGCATATCAAGCGGTTGAGGGGGGCAACGGCGAACTCGGTTTTTACCTGGTCAGCGACGGCAAGGGCCGCGCCTACCGTTGTCGAGCCCGTGGTCCCTGCTTCTTCAACGCGGCGGCCTTCTCCGACCTCATCAAGGGTGGCTTGATCGCCGATATCATCGCAAGCTTCGGATTGCAGAATTTCATCCTCGGGGAACTGGACCGGTGAACCTCATGCCGTTCGCATGGCTCTCACCGGCGCCGGGGGGGATCACCAATGATCGTTGATCTTTTGATACTATTCGCCAAGATAGTTTTTACAGTCATCTTTATCGTACTTACCTTGGGTGCGCTGCTGTCCTGGGTGGAGCGCAAACAGAGCGCCATGATCCAGGATCGAATCGGTCCCAACCGGGCATCCATCCTGGGACTGCGGGTCTTTGGCCTGTTTCACCCCATCGCCGACGGTCTCAAGATGATTTTCAAGGAGGATTTCATCCCCGACAATGCCGATCGCGTCGTTCATACCCTCGCCCCGGTACTCGCCATGATCCCGGTGCTGGTGGGATTCGCCGTGATTCCGTTCGGAGATGAACTCAGAATCGCCGGGCGCACTATCAACCTGGTCGTTGCGGATGTCAACATCGGACTCCTGTTCCTGCTGGCCATGTCGGGACTGAGTGTATACGGGATTTTTCTCGGCGGCTGGTCATCGAACAACAAGTGGAGCATGATGGGTGGGCTTCGCGCCTTGTCCCAGATGATCTCCTACGAGGTCACCCTGGGCTTGTCCCTCATCGGCGCCATCATGTGGTTCGGCTCGGTTCGTCTCACTGATATGGTGCATGCCCAGGGCGCTTACCTGTTCGGATTTCTTCCCGCCTGGGGAATTTTCGTGCAGCCGTTTGGTTTCCTGCTGTTCCTGATTGCATCCATCGCTGAATCCAAACGGGCTCCCTTCGACCTGGTGGAGGGCGAGAGCGAGATCATCGGTTTTTTCCTTGAATACAGCGGATTGAAATTCGCCATGTTTTACCTGGGTGAGTTCATGGAGGTCGCGGTCCTGGCAGGCTTGCTGGCCACTATTTTCTTTGGCGGCTGGCAGGTGCCCTACCTTACCGCTCAGGGCTTCCAGTTTCCCGGCATGACAACCGCCATCGCCATGCCCCACCTGCTTGTCGCTGCCCTGCAGGTGGCTGCCTTCCTGTTCAAGGTAGTGGCGCTCTGCTGGTTCCAACTGCTGGTCCGGTGGACCTTGCCGCGCTTTCGATATGACCAGCTCATGCGGCTCTGCTGGAAGAACTTGTTGCCACTGTCATTCGTCAACATTGCGGTCACCGGCGTCCTGATCGCCTTGTTCATGTGAGGGTGCGATGATCAAACGTGTCAGGTATGGATGGTGGGAACGATTGTATCTCCTGGAGGTGCTGCGTGGTTTGTGGATCACCAACAAGCACTTCTGGGCTAACATCTTCAATCGATGGACGAAGGACTCGGCTACCGTTCAGTACCCGGAGCAGATCCCTGTGTTCTCGCCCACTTTCAGGGGCCGACACAGACTGACCCGGTGGCCGGACGGCAAGACTCGCTGCGTGGCCTGCATGTGTTGTTCATGGGCCTGCCCGGCGAAGTGCATCCACATCACCCCCGAAGACGCCGTGGCGGGAAGCGCTGAGAAACACCCACGGGAATTCGTCATCGACTATATTCGATGCATCTGGTGCGGCCTGTGCGTGGAAGCCTGCCCCTATGATGCCATCTATATGGATCTGCCCATCCACTCTGTCTGCTCATATCAGAACAGCGCGAGACTGGATCTGGCCGCTCTCCTCGACGACGAATATATCGCCGGGACGGTTGAATCACATCGTAATCTGCGCACATGGTAAGGGTGTCGGTCCGGGCGGCGCTTCAGCCTGGATGAACAAGCATAAACCAAGCATGAACCAAGCATGAACGCAGTTCTCCCTTGCGCCGGTGGTGATCCGCACCCGTCTGCGCAGGTTGTCTATGATGGCCCAGTACCCGGGGCGGCCGGCGTGGGCGTGGTGGATGCGGTCTCGACGGCGGTCGGGGTCGGCAGCAAATTTGATGGTGCTCCCAGACCCAGCTTGCCTAGTGCGATGACGTATCCGAACGCAATGAAGAACGCCCCCAACAGGACGGCGATCTCCCACTTTTTCATCTTCTGAAGCTTCTTGGTTTTTTTCTTCATCCGTTTTTCGAACTGTCGCCTGCTTTGCCGCTTCCCCATTGCTGCTCCCTTTCAACGTTCCGGTGGGAAGGAGAAGTTCAATTCTGGTGCATGAACTATACCATGCAATGCACAGCAAATGAACAGGAGATGCGTGAGGTTCTGTCGGCCGGCACCTGGTTACCGCCGGCGCTCGCCGGACGGTCGTGAAGGCATGTAACGGGCTATTCTATATACCCCAATGCCCTGAGTTCCTCCTGGATGATTTCGTCGGCGGCGGATCGAACCGGTTCAATATGGTCCGTGCTCACGGCCGGGTCATAGGAATCGATGCACTCCACGCCGGTGGTGTTTTGCAGGGCTTGTCGCAGGGGCTTGCCATCCATGTCGCGGGCGGCGGGAAGACTCATCAGGCGGAGCGTGGTGGGGGCGATGTCGGTCACCGATGCGCCCTGGAGTCGAACGTTCCGCCGCACCCGCTCACCGGCCATCACCACCATCCCGTGGGGAGCATGCCAGTGCTGGCCGGCGCGGGGATGAATGATGAATCCCAGAAAATCGCCTACTTGTCGTTCCTTGTCCCTGATGCGCACTACATCACGAGGCGCGATGTCGGGATTGATTCGCGCGACGAGATCGTCGAGCCCACTGCCCGGCTCGATGGAAAGAAACAACGGCTGTCCGCTGGTGGTGCTGACCGCTGACAGCGCGCCGGTCACCCTGCCGGCGGTCGCTTCCGGGTATTCGTCAGGGTGATCGATGACGGTTATTCCGCGCACGAGGCCCGGGGGATAACGGCCGTTGTCCACCGCCCACGATGCCTTGTCATGCACCGTGCCATCCTGGTTGAGCGCTTGTAAGCCGAATGCTTGCAGCAGCTTGTCCAGCTTTAGGGCTTCCACCGGCGGTGGCAGTTCGGTGATGGCCTGCATACCGTGATCAGAGACAAGGATGACCGTGGTATCGATTTCGGGCCGCCCGATCAACCGTCCCAGACCTCCATCGAAGAATCGATAATAATCCCGGATAACGGTGTCTCGTTCGGCGCCTGGTGCGCGCTGTTCGAACGCCTCGGGTTCGATGCTGTCCCAGCGTTCATGTTGGAGCAGATCCAGGGTACGAAAATAAATGCCGAAAAGGCGCGGCTGTAAACTCGCGGCCAGGTTCCGGCTGAACTCCTCCAGTTGGAGTTCCTGTTCCACGCGCCGGGCGATGAAGGCGGGCAGCGAATCGGCGGCAGTCGACCCGCCGCCCGGAGGATCGTTCACGAGGCGCGCGGCGGCCGCGACGGCGGAGTCCAGATCCTTGGTCAGGGACGCGGGCCAGGTCCGGTCATCGAGCTCCGTGAACAGAGCCCGATTGCTTATTATCGCCCCATTGACCGGCTCCGCCGGCCAGCTCGCCCACCAGTTGACGAACAGCACGGGCGCGTCGCCGGTCATGTTCCAGAGGGCCTTGCAGCGCCGCATGTTGCTGGTTATGGCCAGTTGTCCACCTTCGCCGTTGGCGCCCCGCATGGTCCAATTGAAGATGCCGTGCCGTTCTGGAAGTCTGCCGGTTGCAATAGTGGTCCATATGACCACGGAAACCGTTGGATACAAAGTGCGGAGCGAACCACTGGCACCATCCGCCACCAGGCGCTCGAGGACCGGAAGCTCTCCCTGACGGAGCATGGGCATCGCGACGCTCCAGGTGGCGGCATCAAGGCCGTAGAGCACCACTTGCTGCGTTTGTTCCGGCAGTGATTCAATTCGCCCGCAACCGCTCGAGACGGAGAGCAGGAGAAATGCACACAGCACTCCTGCTCCGGGCAGGACGAGCCACACACCCCGTTTCATTCGATTGTCGGTGGCACGGAACCCGGTCCACCGTTCGAGGCGGTTGGGGATCCTGGTGCGGCGGCCTGTTCCGGCGCATAGAAGTAGAGATTCGTCCCCGGGACATGTGCGTTTGGATCGGTGCGCACCAAACGGTACTTCTCAGCGATGGCTGTCATGATCCGCTCCCGTTTCTCCAGCGGCACCGGCTCCAGCTCCGGCAGCGTCAGGGTGAAAGAACCATCGCCTACCAGGAGCATGGCCCCGGCGCGTTTCTCGATGTACTCCAGGATGAGTTCATCGTTCAACACATGATAGCGCCGACATCGATCCGTCGGCCAATAGGGGAAATAATCGGAACCGGCCATGCCCGGCAGCACCTCGCGATCAGCCTCAACGGCCAGCAACGGCGAATCGGCGGAGAACAGCGCATCGCTCACACCGGTATGCCTCTTGATAAAAGCTGCCTGGTCGGCCACCAGCGACGTGCTGGTCATCCCGTTGATGAATTGCAGGTTTTCCCGGCCGTGTCCCAGGGCCGTCAAGAGGCAACCGGCCACAATCGTCGCTCTCACCATGCGCAGGGTGGAAGGGGAATCGATTCCAGCCGTCAGACGTGCCAGGTGAGCGGCTGCCAGCGCCATGACCACCGGATTGAGGAAGGACTGGTAGGTCTCCTGGAAAATTTTTGCGCCGAGATGACCCAGACTGACGATCAGCACTATAGCCCATAGTGTTGCGACAGTTGAAGGGTGGTGTAGTTGAGCGCTCAATTCCCCCCGCAATCGACCCCGGCGGGCCTTGACGCCATTGATGGCGACCGCCGCCAGGCAGACCAGGAGGAAATAATTGTGCCGCGCCAGGTGGGCTAGGGTACGAAACTTTGCCGCAAGACTTTGCAGGGGTGCACGGGAGTGCAGGCTCAGGTTGAGCCCGATGATGTTGAAAAAGAAATTGTCAGGCGCCGCGGCATAAAACGGCAGGTAGATCGCCAGCGGCACCAGCAGGCACACCGCGACGGCTGCTGCTGCGCGCCATTTGCGGGCCGGTTGGGAGGACGAACGCAGGACAAAATACAGCGACGGGAGTAACGCGGGCAGCACTGTCAGGCGGGTTCCCACCGCCAGTCCCAGCATGGCCAGCCCGAAGAGCCGCGGGATGAAGCGGCCACGACGATCTGCCAGCAGAAAGCAGGCCAGGCTGAAGAAAAAACCGGTCAGGGCGAACAGCCTGGTGATGGTGAAAAAATAGATCTGGGCGGGATTCAGTGCCATGAACAGCATGAAGATCGCCATTGCCTCTGTTCCGCCCAGCCTGGCGGCCAGCGCCGCCGCAATGAGAAAGGCGAGAAATCCGAACGCGAGGGAGGTGAATCTGCCGGCCAACAGACCCGGTCCGGCCCATTTCTGGATCAATCCGTATACGTAGGGATGCACAGGGGGCTGCAGGTAGAAGAAATCGCGGTACGGCAGCAAACCCCGGTACACCGACCTGGCCCCATAAAGGTACGAGCCCTCGTCGACATGAAGTTTTCCGGCATACACATGAAACGCTCCCAGGAGGAGATATACCAGTGGCAGCACAACGAGTAGCGATGTCCATGCCGCGGACCGCCGGGAATCCATTGTCGGAACCGCCTTTCCGGCTGCTGCGCCGGCGGCGGTGCGCCGGTCATCACCGCCTCCGGGTCAATGCCAGGGCTCAAGGGTAGCAATCACGTCCAGGACGGTCAATCACCCCGCCGCCGGGACCTCACGCGGATCCCGCGGGGATGCGGGAGTGCATGGAAAAAACGGCTGCGGCCGGTGGTTGATGAGGCTCTTGATCCCCTGCAATATCAACTTGACCATCTGCGCTACCTGGAACATTTCCGCCATTCCTTTCACCACGATGATGGAACGCGCCGCCGAATGCCGGCTGTCAGGTCGTGCTGGATGCATTATTCAGAAGCGGCCGTTGATCACCCCGGGGAATGCGGGCGGGAGATGAGGTGAGGCTGGTGTGATTTGACTTTGCCAGGACCGGATCATATAATGCTCCGATGAAAATGATGTAACTCATAGTAATTATTGAGTTTTGGGGGTTTTATGGAGCTGGACCTCATCGCCAGGGAACGACTCCGGCGTCTCCGCTGTTGGGGGCAGGGAACACCCATGGCTCCCATTCGACTGGAACTGGAACCAACTGATCGATGCAATTTATCATGCCGGTTTTGCTGGCGCCAGGATCCGGTGCGGATAGAGAATTCCGTGAAGACGGAGGCTGAAGAGATTCCGGATGAACGGTTGATGCGGCTGGTGGATGAAGCCTGCGATATGGGAATCATGGAATGGCGAATCGGCGGCGGTGGCGAGCCCATGCTGAAGCGCCGCGTCCTGGTGCCGATGATGAAGCAGCTCAAGGAGCGCGGCGTGACCGGTCTGCTCACCACGAACGGGACGGTTTTCGAGGAACAGGATATCCGTGACCTGGTAGCGCGCGAATGGGATCTCATCGAGTTCAGCATCGATGGTCCAGATGCGTCGGTGCACGATCCGTTACGGGGCAGAAAGGGTTCATTCGAGAGGTCGGTGGCGGCCTTGCGCCTGTTTCATGACGAGAAGAAACGCCAGGGAAAACGTCTCCCGAGGTTGGCGATCAATACAGTTCTGGTCAATGACAATTTCCGGTTGATTCCGGCTATGATCGAGATGTGCCGGGAGTATGGCGTGGAGGTCTTCTCCCTCAATCCGATCACGATTTTCGCGCCGGACGGCGAGCGTCTCAAGCTGAACGATGCGGAACGGCGTGAGTTTCAACCACTGCTGATCGCGGCGATGGAGAACGCCGGGGAGTATGGTATAGCCAACAGCCTGGTGGACCTGGCGGATATGGAGTTGGTGGCGAAGACGGGAGAGATGACCGAGGTGTTGTTGTCCGATTCACGGCGGACGTGCTCGGAATCAGGTCAAGGGGATGATCGTGCATTGCGGGATAGGGATGGATCGCCAGCGGCGGCTGGTGGTGGGAAAAGTGGTTCCGCGGCATCAGTGATCGGTGTGGATGGTTGTATTGTGGGTAGTGACGGCATGGGGGTCGAGGCGGCTGCGGGTGGTTTGCCGCCTTTCTTCGCGGCGCCGTGTTTCATGCCCTGGTATATCATGGTTATCCGGGGTGGCATGATCGGCCCTTGTTCGGGATTCGAAGGGTCCTT
>JAFGDC010000076.1 GCA_016932295.1 candidate division CSSED10-310 bacterium | reverse complement strand
TGCGGCGCCTGGCCCGACAGCGATGACTCCGGTGCCAACACATACCGGCGCTTCGAGAATGATCCATTGTCCATCGATCTGCCCGAGGGTGCCGTCAACCGCCGTCGCGCCGATACGTACATCGCTGAAATTTACCATACCGTGGATGGTGGTCAGACCTGGCAGTCCCAGTATTACGACCAGGGCAGATTTTACCCGAACGATCTTTATTTCAAGAACCAGTACGAGGGTTGGGTTTCCGCCGAGGGCGGCTCCACCTCGCTGCTGCTTCACACTGTCAACGGTGGAGCCGACTGGACGGAAGTCTACTACCCAACCAGCGGGGATCATGGGCTGTCCGACGTGCTGTTCGTCACCATGAACGAGGGCTTCGCCTTCGGCATGGGCGCCGGCGCCGGCAATCCACAAACCGCCATCCTTCACACGCTGGACGGCGGCGCCAACTGGTTCCGGGAAAACGTCTACCAGCCGGCGGGTCTCATGTATGGTTCATTCTGTGATCAACACCGCGGCTGGACCGTAGGCGGCAACAATCTCAAGGTGTCCCGCGCGCTCCAGTACGACGATGGCTTTTACAGCAATTCACCCACGCCGCCCGTCTCGCCCACTCCCACAAGAACCCCCAGTCCCACGCCGCCGCCCGGCAGCCCCACCGCCACCGAGCCGCCCGTTACTCCCACTGCGCCGGCCACCGCACCGCCGGCCACCCCCACTCCCGAACCCACCACCTTCGATCAGAGCGGCGCGCTGGTATACGCCAGCCAGGACGTCTATCATGCCGGCGACCAGATGCGGCTGTGGACCATCATTCAGAACAAGGAATTCTATGGTGTAACGGTGGATGAATTCATCGTGCTGGAACTGTTCGGCAACTATTGGTTCTGGCCGTCCTGGAACCAGGATCTCGATTACGTTACCACGTACCTGTCGCCCGGCGCCAGGGTGGAAGACCTCATCCTGCAGTTCACCTGGACCCACGAGACCGCCAGCATCCAGAACATCATTTTCTGGGCGGCGCTCCTGGAATCGGGCACCAGCGACCTCTTCGGCACCTATTCCTGGTGCAGCATCGATTTTATCAATTATTGATCCCGGTCATAGATACCGGCGGCCACATTCGATGTCGTCTCACTTTGCTCTCTCCGGGGTCGTACCTGGAATCCACTACCCTTGGCTGATAAACGGTTGCACCCGGAGATTTGTTTCGATGTCGACAGGTGCTGTGAGGCAGGCAGGCAGACAGGCACGCAGAAACGCATTCAGCGCCTCTACCCCGAGCACGGCAGGTGATGGTGGCCACAGGTACTACTCCACCCGCGTACAAGGGTTTTTCAGCAGCATCGATTTCTTGCTTTTTTCCCGATAGGCAGGGACGCGCTCGCTGTAGCCCGCTCGAAGAAGTCGGCTCCTCCGCTGCACATGACGATGCCGGTTTCCACCATGGGGTCAGGTATCGGCATCGGAATTGGCCCGTCTCGACATGCCAGTCGGCGTCCCTCGTTTTTTCTCGTTTTCTCGCGAGCCCGTCACTGCGCATGCCTGACATGGCCATACCTTACGTTTCTTGCGTCTTACGCGATGAGGTTCGAATGGCGGCTGCCGTCTCAGCGGTTGGTCAGGTGGATGGTGCCGTGATGATCCACGTACCGTCGCACGCGGCCGCTACCGGTGGCGCCGGACGGCTTGGCGGGCTTGCTGCCGGAGGCAGGCGGCGCATCGATTTTCGGTCCCCCGTAGTGTGAAAACAGCTCCAGCACATCCGTCACGAATGCCCTCGTTTCGTCGAAGGGCGGGATGCCGCCGTAGGAGATGACGTTCTGCTCGCCGGCGTTGTACGCCGCCAACACCTTGGGCAGGTCGCCGTCGAACATCCGCATCAGCTCGCGCAGGTATTTGCATGATCCTTCGATGTTCTGGGCGAGATCGAATGAGTTATCCACAGCGAACCGCCGGGCGGTGGCGGGCATGAGTTGCAACACGCCCTCGGCACCGGCCGGACTCACCGCCAGGGGATTGAAGCCTGACTCAACTTGCGCCAGGGCTTTGAGCAGCGCCGGATTCAAGCCGTGCCGATCTGCCGCCTGTGTCAAGGCTTCCTCAACCTGCGTGATGGTCCCGGACGACACGGGCTGCCGCGATGCCCTGGTGTAGCGCAGGCGGATCTTCTTCGCCGTTTTGTTATGGGGAGGGTGTTGTGTGATGTGCACCACACCTTCGGCATCGGTGTATTCATACACAAACCGGGCGTCCGCCTGGATGTTGAAAAACACTATAATACAGATCGCCGTAATGGTGCCTCTAACGCTCATTCCCTCTCCGCAGCCTCCGTTGTTCAGGAACCGGCCCGACTCATCCATTCATAATGATTGCGAAGCCTTTTGTCCAGCGCTGCATGGCAGAGGCATGGAATCAGGGGACGGGCGAGCGGGGGAACGGCGAACCTAACCAGGGGTCGAACCTAACCAGGGGGTCGTACCCCGAAAGTTGTATTGTTCGTTGTAACGTGTTGATATGCAATGCCGTAAAGCAACTGAAGGACGTTGCAGATATCCGTGACGACGCTTTGGATAAGGTAAACAGGCGTTTATTGCATACCGTACTCATAATACATACCCTTCGCTATCTGTGAGTATGTCCTCCAGATAATGGAGGTACTGATTCGAACCGGTCCGCCGGAATGGCGGACACTCTGTTTCCGGTCATTTGAATCCCTTCAGGATTCATGGTGAGGATGGTTACACGGGTTCGCCTCCGGCGGGGACGCCGGGATTCATTCGGGCTGTTAATCAGAAGTTCCCTCCGGGATTGCTGAAGTGATGGATTGTCCTCGACCGGAAGCGATCTGAAATGGCCGATCTCCGATCGGAGTCTCCAGGTACTTCCGAAGTTTTTCTTCCATCACGTATCCTTTGGCGAAGGTTTTTTCGCCGTCCCGACGGTTCCCTGCAGGTTTTTTATATATGCTACAATTTTTTCTAATACATTATGTTATGTAATTATTTGGACTAGATAACTGACTCTCCGGCCGTCTCTTCGCCTGCTTGTAACCACTGCCAGAGAGTGCTGAAATGTCTCTGTACATACGGGATGGCGACGGCGGAGCCGGGTGACCGAACGGTGCGTTTCAGGTCGCGCCGGCGGTCCCGGCCGCTGACGGAGGGTCGGCTTTCCACCCACCAGGAATGCCGTCTGGACGGCCTGTTGTGAGGTGCATCAGGAGGCGGTTGTCGTACTCTTTCCGCACGCTTCGTCGCGCCCGGTTCCCGTTAGCCAGTCCCGGCAGGTATGGTCCCATGGAAATCCGGGGCAGATGTGTGTACAGTGGTCATTCAGGCGGCATGATTCAGCACTCACAGGCCGCCGGGAGCGCAACATGAAAAAATACCGATTTCCATTTGTTTTCGTCTTGCTGTTTATCCTCACCGCGCATTCTCACCTGGAAGCGCGGGTAAGGAACGTCATACTGGTGATCGCCGACGGACTGGGCGTTCAGGAGCTTGGTTTTGCCGCCACCTATGCGCACCATGCCCCGAAAACAGTGGTGCCGGACCGTATGCTGGCGCTGGAGAGGCTCCTGGATGACGGCGCCATGGCGCTTGTGATGACCAGTCCGCATGGCGCTCTGGTGGCGGATTCAGCGGCGGCGGGCACGGCGTTGGCCTGTGGCGTGCCGACGGTGAGTGAGGCGCTGGGAGTGGATCAGCGTGGCGAGCCGGTTGAATCCATCCTGGAGTCGGCCGCCCGAAGCGGTCTTGCCACCGGACTGGTCACCAACACCAAGCTCACCCATGCGACTCCCGCGGCATTCTATGCGCATGTCCACAACAGGTATGTCGAGTGGGACATTGCCAAAACCCTCGCCGCCAGCGGCATCGATGTACTTTTCGGGGGTGGTTTGAACTACCTGGTGCCCCGTTCCTCGTTATCGGTTCCGGTCCTGAGCCTGTTGGGCTGCGATCCACCTTTCCCCGTGCGGACTGGCAGAAAAGACGGTCTCAACCTCGTCGGCGAAATGAAGCGTCGCGGGTATGCATTCGCCTGCAGCAGGGAAAGTATGATGGCCTTGGAGAGCAGCCCCGCCCTCGGGATTTTCGCCGGTTCGCATATGCCTTGTGCGTTGACCATGGATGCGCAGGGTGATGGTCCGTCACGCGCCACGCCCCGCCTCCACGAGATGGCCGGAAAGGCGGTGGAATTACTGGCCCGCAAACCGCGCGGTTTTTTCCTCATGGTGGAGGCGGGACAGATCGATTTCGCCGGTCATAACAACGATGCCGGCTCTCTGCTGCACGAGATTCTTGACCTGGATCGAACCTTGGCGGTACTGCTGGATTGGATGAAAGGGCGCAAGGATACCGTCCTGATACTCACCGCCGACCATGAAACCGGCGGGTTGGCCATATCTTACACCCGCAGCGACATTCCGGCACCGTCATCGTTGCCCGGTGCAGTCTTCAGGGACCACCCGTTCAAGCCGGGATTCAACTACATTCGGCCGGATGTCCTGGATCGCATTTATGCCCAACGCGCGCCATTCGAGGCCATTCTGAACGACTGCGACGGCAGGGATCACGAATGCACTCCGGAACGGCTGGTGGCGCTGTTCAACAACGCCGTGCAGTTTCCCATCACGCTGGAGGAAGCCGGGCAGGTACTGGCCACGGAACCGAATGTGTATCGCAAGGATGACTATCATTACATTTCAGATGAATATTTCCCACGCGTGGATGATTTCGAGGCGTTTTACGTCTATGGTGATTTGATCCGTGCCGATTTGCTGGCCAGGATCATCGCGGCCAAACAAGGCATCGCCTGGTCCTCCGGCACTCATTCCGCCGCCCCGGTACTAATGGCTGCCACCGGACCCGGGTCGGCGCTCGGTGACGTCCGTGGGTTGGTGGTTCAGACCGAGGTTCCACGAATGATCGCCCGGATGCTGGGGATCGACGAACCAGGTGGAAAAAAGGCGGAAAAGCCGGCACCGGCGCTCAGGTGAGGTCTGAAACCCGGGCGCGCCACCCCTCAAGCAATGCCCGGTGGTCGCCGTTGCGGAATCTGCCGCAGGAGCGGCACATGGCAGGGATTTCGCCACTCACCAGGCGTTCGCGCATTGCGGCAAAGTAACCGTTGAACCAGATTTCCGCGAGACTCGCCTGTTCGACGTTGACCGTATCGCCCCAGATACCGCAGTGCGCTTCACCATTGGGATACACGAACAGGGACAACCAGAATTCGAAGCAAGGGACAGCGGAGAGATCCTGGCGAACGATGCCGCGTGATCCGGCGGCGGCCGGAGAAACCTGGACCGCGGGTGGTTCACTTCTTGGTGTGGTTGGTTGTTGAACGGTCTTGACAGGCGGTAGAAAAGGTACATCCCGCGGCACTGCCTCCTGGAATTCGAACTCCATGCCGGCCGTCATGGCGGTTTCCCTGGCCTTTCCCAACAGCCTGCGGAATCGCCGGTATTGTAGCGCATTCAGGTTGAGATGGAGGGCATGGGGATGCTGGATCATTTCCTTGACGATCAATTTGTTGATCCCTCGTGACAGCGCATAGGCGGTGATCCGCCTGATCTGTGCATAATTGTGTCTGGTCATGACGGAGATCATGACCAGGTAAGGATGATAGCTGTTTCGACGGCGTCGCAGTTCGAAGGCTCTGGTCAAGGCGGCATCGACCCTTATGAAGGAGCCATGGACACCTCGCAGCAGGTCATGCTCCCGGGGGCGCCATGAATCGATGCTGAAATGGAGATCCTCCCAGCCGATTTCCACCCATCGATCGATCATTCCGGGTGTAACCAGAAAACCATTGGTATTGAGAATGCCCTTCATTCCGGCCGCTTTGATCGCTTCCATGGCGGGCAAGGTGGAACGGGGGGCCATGAGGGGTTCCCCGGCGCCGCACAGAAACCATTCACTGGTGCCGAGGGCAGCGCTTTCCCGTACCAGTCGCAGCACTGTTTCGGGTGCCATTTCCCGATGGTGGTCTTCTTCCTGTTCACCCGCTTTCCAGCAGAACGAGCAGGATAGGTTGCAGCGGTTGGTGGGGTACAGTTCCACCTTGTAAGGGCCGACATGCTCACCAATAGACCAGCGCACCAATCGATCGATACGGGTCTCCATCAGGGCGAGCCAATTGATCCGCGCTGAAAACGGGCGATCTGCTCCCGCACCCTGCGGTCTTCAATGATTTGGCCGGCATTGCAATTGCCGCAGAATTCCAGCAACCTGCCCATGGCCAGTTCCTGCCGCATCCGCTGGAACACCTCGCCGTGCCAGGCAGCGGCCAGGCCGAGTTCCCCGGCATACTGCGTGATACCCTTGTAGGAGCGGCAGGGCAGGATCTGACCATCGGCATAGATAACCATGATATACCAGGGTTCAAAACAGGGAAAAAGAACCGCCGGTGAGGGTTT
>JAFGDC010000075.1 GCA_016932295.1 candidate division CSSED10-310 bacterium | reverse complement strand
GTGCGGATGGCCGGAATACATCACCATGTTTGAACGACGGCACCGCCCTCTTTTTCTGATCATGCTGCTGGGGGCGGCATTGCGCCTGGTGACCATCGACTGGGGGCTGCCGGGATCCCGCAATCCCTACGCCGTCACCCTGATGGGCGACGAATGGCGCAACCTGCAGCGGATCAGGGAATACCGGCCGCTCGATCCGGAATTGACCTTCAGCGATTACACCCACCCGATCACTTTTGACATCGTCGCCTTCTATGTCAAGGAACTGCTGGCGGTGACCAGGCTTGTGGATGACCGGGATCTGGCCGATCCGGCGAGCGTGGGCGGCACGGCTCTCCGCCGGTATCTGCTGTCGGCGAGGCTGCTCTCGGTGACATTCGCCATGTTCACGATCTTCCTGACCTATTCCACCGGGCGACAACTTTGCGACCGGAGAACCGGCCTGTACGCCGCCGCCATCCTGGCCATCACCCCCCTGCATATCTTCGAAACCCAGATCGCCAAGTACAACGGTCTCGGCACATTGCTCAATATCGTGGTGCTGTCCATTACCCTTACCTTTGTCCGCTCACGCCGGCTCGCGCCCGCGCTATGGCTGTCAATGGCGCTTGCCCTGGCGATCTCCACCACGTACATGCAAGGACTCGCCCTGCTCTGGCTGCCCTGGGCGGCACTCTGGTTCACCGGCACCCGCCCGCCCCTGCGACGACGATTGCTGAGGCTGGTCAGTGGAAGGATGCTGATCGTCTACCTGGGGATACCAGTGGTGATTCTGTTTATTCATCATTGGCTCCTGTTCAATCCCGGCGCGTGGTGGGATGACGTTTCCAACTGCCTGACTCCGTTCAATTCGGACGATGTGTACTACAACCGGTTCGTTTCAATGGGCTGGCCGGGGGTGAAATACACCCTCCTGGTGGTGGTGCCGCAGGCATTCGGTCCCGGTCTGCCGATTCTGCTCATATTGGCGCTCGTCCACGGGCTTCGTAACCGTCATGTTATCGATTGGATCCTTGTCCCGATTCTCATCGTCACCCTGTTCTCCATTTTCAAGGCGCAATTCAAATACACCAGAACCTTTATCCATTCATTGCCGTTCGCATCCCTCCTGCTTGCTCATTGGTACACAGAATTGACCGCCGCTCGGGACTCCGCGGTTCTCCGGCGTTGGTTACCCCGGATCGGGATACTGGCAGCGGTCGTGACGCTCTTCCAGGTTGGGAATGAACTGGCGTTCCGGCGGCGAACAGACTCGCGCGTTGAGGCGGCGGCCTGGGTGGAGCGGCACATACCGGCGGGCGCCGTGATCACCCTGCTGCACGAACCATGGGAATTTCACCCGCCATCATTCCTCCAGTCGGCGGATCATTCCGTGCTGCACGCATGCACGATCGAGACGATGCATCATCGTGACTACCAGACAATGCTGAACCGCGGCACTGGGTTTGTCATCACCAGCAGGCTCGAGCTGGGAGGGCTTTACGGCAAGTTCGCGGACTACCCGGATGAATATCCGCAGGAACATCAATTCATGGAGATGCTTCAGCGGGGAGGCGATTTTTCCCTGGTGGCGCGATTCAGGAACCCCCGAACCTGCTGCGACAGACTCCTGGAACCATCGATGCTCCCTCTGGACCAGTTGTTGTACAATGTCGAGGTGCTGATCTTCGCCCGCCGGCAACCCGCGGGGACCGCAGAAAGCGGCTCAAATTGAACTTGCGCGCGGCGCGGGATATGATCCTCCCATGGAGTCTTTGCCATGGCAATGACCGCTTCACCTAACATCCTGAGATTCACGAGAAGTCCGTGTCCGGTGTGCAGGGTCATGCTCGACGCCGCCATCGTGGAGGTCGACGGCGCTATCAGGATGGTCAAGGAATGTCCACGGCACGGTCCCTTCGACCTCCTGGTCCACCGCGATGCGGCGTTCTACAGGGAAGTATGGGAAATTATCGGCAATCGGGCCGCCGTCCCCGAACGCTCCGCCGACTTCAGCGAACTTGGGGCGTTGCGGGGAATATGCCTGGACCTGACGCAGCGATGCAATCTCAATTGCGCCAACTGCTTCGCCAGTGCGAACCAGGCCATGAAACCGGACCTTTCGCCGGCGGAGGTCTTCTCCATCGTGGACAGGGTGCCCGGCCGCCGGCCCGTGGTGTTCCTGCAGGGCGGTGAACCGACGCTGCATCCCGGGCTGCCGGAGATCATACGGGGGCTTACGGCCCGTGGCTGCGTTCCGAAGCTGGTGACCAACGGTCTCCGCCTGGTGGATGAAGCCTATGTCCTCGCATTGAAGAAAGCCGGGCTGGACTGGGTGTTTCTGCAGTTCGACGGTTTCGACGACGACACCTACCGTGCATTCCGCGGCCGCCCGCTTTACGATATCAAGCGCACGGCCCTGGACCTTCTCAACCGTCACCGATTTTCCATTCTTCTGGCGGTCATGGTGGAGCGCGCCTATAACCTGTCGGAGGTCGGTAGAATCCTGGATTTTGCGTTCACCGTACCTCAGGTCAGACAGATCAGTTTCCTCCCGGGCTCGCGCATCGGACGCAACTCGTTGAGCTTCGAGGATGCACGGACCGAGGTGACCGATGTCATCGATGCGATGGATGTTGCCACCGGAGGTGGGGTGAACCGGCGGGATTTCCTGCGTTTCATGCGCCTTTCGAAACTGCTGTACAGACTCACCAGGAATCCCGATTACAAGCCCAAGAGCTGCTTTTTCCCGATGGTCCTGTACAAGGACGGCGAGCGGATAACGGCACTGACGAGGCTGTTCGATCCCGGCTTCACGCTGCGGCATCCCCGGGTGCTGCCGTCGGTGTTCAACCTGCTCAATAACCTGGTGCGTCTGGATCATTCCCGGCGTGACGACCGCACCATCTGGCTCTGCATCGAACATTTCAGGGAAGCGGCGACCCTCGACATGGAGGACGCCTGTCACTGCAACAAGGTGTTCTGGGACGAGGAAGGCTGTTTCACGAAAAGCTGTATCTACAACAATCTTTACCGCGGCAGCGCCGATGCCGCCTGCCGGCGGGGCGGTTCCTCATCGTTCGCCGATAACCGCGGCAGCACGAGAGAGAAAACGTCGTAACTGATTACAGGAATGTATTTCCGAAAGGTTGGCTTTCAGGATGTTCGGACGCAGATAGAATGAGGCATATGCGTAACGGCGCAGCCGTCTCATCTTGGGAGCGGGATAACTGAAACCAGTTGGAGGTCCGAGGACAAAATTCCTGTCGAGATGGTAGTCAACCAGTTTCCCCTCTTTGGAGAGTGAATCAAAGACAGGCGTTTGAGGCAACGGTGTAAACGCAAAAAAGGCAGCTCTTGTCAACGGTAATGAGAGTGCCAGGTGAATTGTGCGGCAGGCTTCTGTAACGGTTTCACCGGGGTACCCAAGGATGAAGAATCCCAGCATTCCGATGGTGGTTGCATGTGCCACCTGGTGCACGTTGTGAACCATGGTCATGAGATCCGTCTTTCGATTCATCAGGTCCAGCACCCGTTGCGATCCGGACTCGATCGCCATGTATATATAATAACACCCAGCCTGTTCAAGGCTTCTCATGAGATCGATATCGAGCGTGTCTATCCGCAGACCACCTGAGATGCGCCAGCGCATATTCAACCCGGACCGCGCAAGACCAATGGCAAACTGGAACCCGACGCGACGCATGACCGTAAGGTTGTCATCGTACAGATTGAATGTGCTGAATCCATAGCGAGATTTCAGGTACCTCAGGTCATCGATGACCGCCTCGATCGACCGCGATCTGATCTTTTTACCGCTGATCAGACCTGCCTGGCAATAGTTGCAATGATAGGGACATCCCCTGGTCACCATCACGGGGAGAATGGGTTCCCCGAAGTAATCCAATGGATACTCCGCTGGCTTTAATCCATCCCAATCAATCGGTCCCAGCGAATCCAGATCATCCACAAGGGACTGGGCGTTGCAATGCACCCCATCCTCATCACGCCACACCAAACCCGGCACTTCCCGCAGGGAATCCGACGCATCCAGCCGCTCCAGAAGCGCCGGCAGGCTTATCTCCGCCTCTCCCACGAAAGCGTAGTCGATAGCGGGAAGCAGTTCAAACAATTGATTATAGAGCAAGGTGACCGGACCACCCACAATGATGATCGTGCCGGGATGAGTGCGTCTGATTGCGGCCGTTGCTTCCTGTACGAATGGCAGATCCAGGTTGAACGCCTTGAAACCGATGACATCCTCCGTGGCCCTGCTCAACTCCCTGATAGCGCTCTCCCAAGTCAATCTGCCGCGATACACCTCAAGCGAAAGGTCCAGGATCCTGACCGAATGACCGTGTCGCTTCAGTGCGGTGCTGAGATACCCCAGCCCTAGATCCGGCATGAGGATCTGGTATCTCATGTGATTGAGAGGTAACACCAGGAGACAGCGCATCAGGTTCTCCATGCGATGCCGGACGCGTTTCGATTTACCAACACACCGACAGAATACCATTGGACCATCTGATAATGAATAGCACTACAGCACTCATCACGGCAACACAACCGCCTGCGAATTCGCCACATGAGACCAGAACGAGGTCTTTCCGGGCACTTGTTCTTTCAATCCCCCCTGGACAAGTTACCTGTCCGGATCATAGCACCTACTGAAGAACCCGGCATTATCATACAGGCGGAAGAGCCACGGGCAGCCATTGGCATTGAGACTCCACCTGTTCAGCAGAGAACACATCAGGGACATCGGGCTGGTGTGCCGTTTGGACCGGATCATCAGGTGACGGTATCGAAAAAGTAGATCGGTTGCCCGAGACCTTGGCGTATGGTAATTTCCTTCCATGAAAATTCTTTTGTTCAACACAGGTGGTTATGAATCGATCACGCCGGTTTTCAACAAGGCCACCCTGAGCGCGAAGGGATTCATCTCGTCGCTTGGCCTGTTGTATGTCGCTACGGTGACGGCGCGCAGCGGTGCCCATGATGTGCAGGTTCATGACACGAGCTATCCGGAAAATTACCCCAAGTGGCTGCCGAAAGTGCTGCAAGACTTCAAGCCGGACGTGGTTGGGATCACCGCTTACAGCCCGACGTTTCCATGCACATGGCATGTCGCCCGGATGACGCGCCGGTATGCGCCGCGCGCCCACGTAGTCGTTGGAGGACCGCATACTTCGCTGTACCCGGCCGAAATCGCCGCTCTTGATGAGGTCGACTGTGTGGTGATCGGTGACGGTGAATTCATTTTCCAGACTGTGATGGAGAGATTCGAAACAGGCGATCATCTGGGAGGTATCCGAGGCATCGCATGGAAGGACGGCACCCGTGTCATCATCAACGACCCCTCGCCGCCCATCGAAAATCTCGATGATATTCCATTTCCTGATCGGACCCTGTTGCAGGGACCCGAATGCGGACTGGTGGTCGATCCACCGGTGAAGACCACCAGCATCATCACCGCCAGAGGTTGCCCGTTTCATTGCACCTTCTGCTGCCAGAAACATCGCCCGTATCAGTTGCGCTCATTACAAAACGTGTTCAAGGAACTTGACGTACTGATCGGCCAGGGTTACCGGCACATCAATGTCTATGATGAGACGTTCAACGCCGATCGGAAAAGGCTTGAGAGTTTTGTCAACGAGCTGCTGTTGCGACGGTATCCGATCACCTGGACATTCAGGGGCATGGTGGATTTTTTCGATCGTGATATCGCGAGAAAAATGAGCGCCAGTGGGCTTAGGCGTGTCAATCTGGGGATCGAGAGCGCATCCGATCGCATGCTGAGGCTCTATAACAAGCATTATTTCAACCATCGTGAGTTGGCGGTTTCAGTACGGAACCTGCGCAAAGAAGGCATCGAAGTGCTGGGCTACTTCCTGGTGGGTGGCCCCACCGAAACAGTTGTGGAGGTGCAGCAGACGCTGCAACTGGCAATCAATCTGAAACTGGACTACGCCCAGTTCAATCCGCTGATGCCCATACCGGGCACGCCAGTCTACGAGATGGCCAGTGAGGATCCAGCCTTTGGTGATTACATCGCTGAATATTTCAACAATCCCAGCCAGCAGTTCGAATGGCGGTTCTGGGAGACCACCATCGACACGCCGACTATGGCCGAGCTCATCAGTCACATGCTCCGACGCTTCTACTTCAATCGGGAATTCCTGCTGAGACACATGCTGCGGTGGTCCTCATGGCAGCGTTTCGGAGGTCAGATCAAACCTGCCCTGATCATTGCTAAACAGGCTCTCTCAAGTAAGCTGTCCAGGATCTAAACAAGCGACCTCAAATCGCTGCGGCGACGGTTCAACAGTCAGCTATCTTTCCGGTCTTCCGGTTATGTAATGCTCCACTGGCCATCGCTCCATAAAGCAGTAGCGGCAATGAGCACGGAGAGGTAACTCACGAATCTCCCCATGAGGGATCGAATGTCAGGGGAGCACCTGGTGGTGAATCTGCGTTGCAGGAAAAAACAAGATTGGAGAAATCCGTGGGATGGACCGCAGCCAACGACCGCGCCATCAGTGTTCAATGAGGAGACCGGCAGTGTTCGGTGAATGGAGATCGAATCGTTTCGCTGCGTACGGAACCTTAGCGGGATTCCGCCATTAGTTTGTCCACTTCGCCGATCCTGGCCTGCTGCGCTTCCCAGTATTCCTGATGCCGCTGCGCGTTCAGCTCCTCGACGGTTTTTCCCTGCTGTTCTATCCATGTGTAGTATTTCAGGTTGTGCCAGCAGTTCCGGTTGTGCCGGTCGCCTTCCCTGATCCAGTCCAGCTTCTGGTTGTGGAAGATGGACACCAGCCGTACCGCCGCCTCCACATCGTCTATCTCGCCGTAAATCCTGTCGAGGTCGGTCATGACGCTGTGGTAGCGATCGATCGCGTCGGTCGCCACGGTCACGATCAGATCGTCCTTCCCGAAACCGTAGTACTTGGCCGCCCTGATCGCGCCGAGAATGTTGCAGATGCTCGAAATGCCCACGATCTTCGACAATTCATGGACACTCTCCGCCGGGATCCCGTAACGATCGATCAATACCGGCCAGGCCTTCTCGTCGGTCAGGATCTGCATGCCCTTCTTGCTCTCGATGTCGTCGATGCACATCATGGCGTCCATGTTCATGACATTGTGAATCCATGTCACGTGCTTGTCGCCGATACCCTGGATATCATGACCGCCGTAGCCGTTCCAGTACACCGTGGGGCACTGGATGGGTTCGAGGCCGATGATCTTGTGGTCCGGCCACTTCTGCTTCATCCGGTCGCCGGCCGCGATGGTGCCGCCCGAGCCCATGGCTGACGTGTACGCCGCCACGCGGCCGTTGCCTATGCCGCGCTGCGCCAGTTCCCCGGCCAGCTCGATAATAGTGTTGCCCGTCACGAAATAGTGAAAGCGATAATTGCCGAATTCACTGAACTGGTTGAGTATCCGCACCTTGTCGGGATTCCGCGCCTTGATTTCCTTGGACTTGTCGTAGATTTCCTTGACATTGCTTTCGCATCCAGGAGTCAATTCCAGATGAGCGCCGTAATAGCGCACCAGGTCGAACCGCTCGGTGCTCATCAGTTCAGGCAGAATCACTATGCTGTCGAAGTTCATCCGGCAGCCGACCCAGGCGCCGCCTATCCCGTAATTGCCGGTGGAGGGCCAGATTAACTGGTGGTATGACGGGTCCACCTCGCCGGTAAGCTGCTTTTCGAACAGCACCGAGTAGGTCGCGCCCACCTTGTGGCTGCCGGTGGGGAAATCCTTGGCGT
The DNA here is from genome assembly GCA_016932295.1 of candidate division CSSED10-310 bacterium. The sequence goes on along the minus strand of JAFGDC010000075.1, from coordinate 884 downwards.
ACAGCACCGCGATCGGCGCCTCCACGCCGGTCAGTTCCTTCGGCAGGACAACATGATAGATCCGGTTCTCGGCATTGCGCCAGGTGATGTTGAACAGGTTGATAGGATCCAGTGGATCCTTGGTCAGCATGGCGAGCGCCCGGTTTCTGAGTTCGTGATCAATCTTCCACGGATGCAGCATCTCTTCATAGGTCGGTCCATAAATTACCTTGCGATTTTCCATCGACTCCTCCTCGGTTCCGGCGCCAGCCATCTTGCAGTTGTCGCCAATCGGACTAAGTAATCAGAAACGTACGCTCTGAGTCAAGAAAAATCCGCCGGCACGCAAGCCGCGCGCAGGGACCGGCCACCCCTTCCAGCCTGGATACCGACATTCCTCACAGAACCCGACCCGGTTCACCGGGCGCTTCCAGCAAAAAAAGCGGCATCGGCGCGCGGCACGGCACTTTGGTTTAGATATAAACCTGTGGTGTCAAGTGGTGAGGAGAGGTTGCCTGACGATGCAAGCCATTGCGTGCCTCCAGCGGCGGTGCTATCGGGCGGGCTCGGCGGGACGGTTCTCGGACGAATCAGGCCGCACCCAGGGCGCATGTGATCAATCCGACGCGTAGCCCCGGCACACAAAGTCTTTCAGTTCATTCCCGCATGCAGTCACCACCTCCCGTCTGCTCACCGCATCTTGTCATGTTCGAGTAACGCCAGCAGTGCATCCTTTGTCTCCCTGGCTGCTGCGGAAGATTGAAAGCCAACGCATCACAACGATCATTACAAGATTCCTGGTACGACCCTGGAGGAGGTAACAAGATTCCGGGTATGACCCCGGAGGAGGTACGGCCCCGCGTGGCGCCAGCGAAGGGAGCGCGTGGCGCCAGCCGCGCCCTGGT
>JAFGDC010000012.1 GCA_016932295.1 candidate division CSSED10-310 bacterium | reverse complement strand
GATTGGAAGCCAACGCATCGCGACGATCATTACAAGATTCCGGGTACGACCCCATTGGGAAAGAGCGCTTCGCCTGGTTGCCGTGGAAGCTTGCAAGCCAACGTACCACGACGAACATTACAAGATTCCGGGTACGACCCCATTGGGAAAGACCCCATTGGAAAGAGCACCTCGCCTGGTTGCCGTGGACGATTGAAAGCCAACGCATCACGACGATCATTACAAGATTCCGGGTACGACCCCATTGGAAAGAGCACCTCGCCTGGTTGCCGTGGACGATTGAACGCCAACGCATCGCGACGATCATTACAAGATTCCGGGTACGACCCCATTGGAAAGAGCCCTTCGCCTGGTTCCTGTAGTAGACTGTGAGCCATACGCAATGCATCTGTGTTCACATGGCGACACAGCGTCTTCCAAACTCATCCCGGCACTACCACCGGCAGACAGAATCCCAGCCTGAATCCTTATATCGAAACCAAAGGGCGGAAGAGCCGGTATTGACTTTTCATAGGGAACCAATTACAAGGATACTTTCCGTGCTCATTCAAATTCGGTGCTGAGTGTTGTTCCCACGCCCATTCCGGCCCAACTGTTTCAGCCCCGTCTTGGGATGATCCTTGCAGGGAAGCACGTTCGAGTAATAACCAGGATACAGGCGCGTATTCATCGGGCGCGCGAGGGAGGGACCATGCTTCGGGCACTTGTAACGCTTTGTATTATTGCCGTCAGTTGCCTTCCGCACATCGTGCAGGCGGGAGGGTTCGCCATCCCACCCCAGGGAGCCAGGGCGACGGCGTTCGGGCTCGCTTACGGGCCGATCGCCGAGGATCTCACCGCCGCCTATCACAATCCGGCCGGCCTGGCTGAACAACGGGGCACGAGAGTGTATCTGGGTGCCCACACCGGCAAGGCACGGATCGATCTCACCATGCCCGGGGAAGACAAGGTGGGCCTGGAGAAGGACATACTTTATTACCCCTTCATCGGAGTCAGCACCGATTTCAACTCGCAGCGGTTCACGACCGCGTTCTCGGTGTATGCCCCCTTCGGCGCCATGGTGACCTATCCTGACGACGGCCCGCAGAAGAACATCGCCCAGAAGATCCAGTTGGTCACCTACAATTTCACCGGTTCCCTGGCCTGCAAGGTCACCGATAAACTCTCCCTGGGCGCCGGTCTCTCGTATGTGTACGCCTCCGCCATGCTGCGCGTGGTCTACAACATCGAGTTCCTTCCGGGCATCCTGCTGCACCTGCCCATCGAGATGAACGCCTCCGACTCCGCGGCGCTCGGCTTCAATGCCGGAGCGCTCTACCATCTCACCGACAAACTCCATCTGAGTTGTACCTACACCAGCCGCGTGACCGGCGACCTCACCGGTGATGTCGACATCGTCGAACCCATTCCCGGCATCCCGATCGAAAAGTTTGACATAGACTCACTTGAGGTCAGCACGCCGGATGTCTATCGGGTAGGTGCGTGCTATGAGTTTTCGGACCGGTTCAGGATGAGCGCGGAAGTGTATTATTGGGATTGGTCGATACTGGATGCGTTCGTGGTCAAGGTGAGCGGCATTCCTGATGAGTTCGCTCAACTGGGGTTTGAAACAATCGTGTTTCCCAAGGATTTCAGTGATTCATACAGTTACGGACTGGGCAGCCAGTACCGGTTCACCAGGCGATCCAGCGTCACGTTGGGCGCATTCTATGACACCACCCCCATTCCCGACCATACCAACGACCTGGTCATTCCCGATTCGGACAAATTGGGTGTGGTGCTGGGCTACCTGTACGATTCCGACTCGATCAACGCCAGCATCGTCCTGGCCAACGGTTTCTACGACGACCGCAACATCACCAACAGCATCATGACCAGCGCTCCCACCAACGGTCTGTACGAGTATGGCATATTCCTGATCATGGGTGACATAACCTATACCTTCTGACATGATGCGTCCCCGGCGCCGAGGTGATCCCGCCGCTGCCGCTCGCGTGGTGTTCAGGACGCCTGGTGGGTCCGCATGACCGCCGGCGCCGCACTCCGCGGCGGTGCAGAGGGGCAAAGGGGAGTGAAATGCCTGAGCACCGGCCCTTCAAGATAATCGAGGAATTCGTACCACGCGGCGACCAGGCGCAGGCGGTCGCCAAGCTGGTAACGGGGATCGAAGCGGGGCTCTCCAATCAGGTGCTGCTGGGGGTGACCGGTTCCGGCAAGACCTACTCCATGGCATTGGTCATCCAGCAGACGCAACGTCCCGCCCTCATCATTTCCCACAACAAGACACTGGCGGCGCAACTCTACAAGGAATTCAAGACCTTTTTCCCGCGGAACGCCGTCGAATATTTCGTGAGCTACTACGATTACTATCAACCGGAAGCCTATGTCCCGGCGCAGGATCTCTATATCGAAAAAGAAGCGACCATCAATGACGAGATCGACCGCCTGCGCCATTCCGCCACCCGCGCCCTGTTCGAACGCCGGGACGTGATCATCGTGGCGAGCGTCAGTTGCATATACGGCCTGGGCTCACCGGATTTTTACTACGGCATGGTGGTGAACCTGGAAACGGGTCAGCGCATCAACCGGCGGGACATCCTCAGGCAGTTGGTGGATATCCAATATGAACGCAACGATATCGACTTCAAGCGCGGGCGGTTCCGGGTCAGGGGTGATGTGATCGAAGTATTGCCGTCTGGTTCCGAGCAGGCGGTCCGGATCGAGTTGTTCGGTGACGAGATCGACCGTATTCAGATCGTGGATCCCCTTCGAGGCATTGTCCTGGATCGAGTGGCACGCATCTCGATCTTCCCCAACAGCCATTACGTCACGCCCGAGGTGCAGCTTTCCGCCGCCATGGAGACCATCCGCGCGGAGTTGCGGGACCGGCTTCAGGAATTGCGGGGGAGCGGCAAGCTGCTGGAAGCCCAGCGTCTCGAGCAGCGAGCGCTCTATGACCTGGAGATGCTCGAGCTGGTGGGGTACTGCCAGGGCATCGAAAACTATTCACGCCACCTGAGCGGCCGGCCAGGCGGGGAGCCGCCGCCGACGCTCATGGACTATCTGCCCGCCAACGCCATCGTCTTTCTGGATGAAAGTCATGTCACCCTGCCGCAGTTGCGGGGCATGTACCGCGGCGATCGCTCCCGTAAGCAGACCCTGGTCCAGTATGGTTTCCGCCTGCCGTCGGCCATGGACAACCGGCCGTTGAAATTCGAGGAATTCCTCACCCGGGTGCCTCGTGCCGTGTTTGTTTCAGCCACGCCGGGAGCCTGGGAACTGGAACGGAGCGAAGGCGTGGTGGCGGAGCAGGTGATCCGGCCTACCGGCCTGGTTGATCCCAGGATCGACGTGCGACCCGCAATGGGGCAGGTCGATGATCTGCTGGATGAGATACGCATAAGGACCACCCGGTCCGAGCGGGTGCTGGTGACCACCCTGACCAAACGGATGGCCGAGGATCTGTCGGAACACTACGCGGAAATGGGGGTCAAGGTAAAATACCTTCATTCGGACATCGAAACATTGGAACGTTACAAGATAATCCGCGACCTGCGGCTTGGCGTATTCGATGTGCTGGTGGGTATCAACCTGCTGCGGGAAGGCCTGGACCTGCCGGAAGTCTCACTGGTGGCCATTCTTGATGCCGACAAGGAAGGCTTCCTGCGCTCGGCGGTGGCGCTGATCCAGACCATCGGCCGTTGCGCCCGGAATATCAACGGCATGGTGATCATGTATGCCGATCGCATCACCGATTCCATGGCCACCGCCATCGACGAAACCGACCGGCGACGAGCCCGGCAGACGGCCTACAATGAGGAGATGGGAATCACGCCGCAATCGGTCAGGAAGGACATCCCGGATCTGCTGCAGTCCTTCTATGAGGCCGACTACATGGAGGTATCGCTGCCGGAAGAGGAACTGGCGGATGCGTTGCCGGCGACACCGGCGAAGGTGGAGCAGCGGCTGGTGGAGCTGGAACGGCGCATGCTGCAGCACGCCTCCAAATTGGAATTCGAGAAGGCGGCGGAACTGCGCGATCGCATCGTGAAGCTGAAAAACCTGCTCATCGGGCTTTAGTGCCACGAGAATTGTCCGGCGGCGGGCCGGGATAAGACGAAATGGGCGCTGGACATCCCAAATCCCCCGTCAAATGTTCTATCTCATTGAGAACCTGTACCAGTCCAGGTCGTTCTCTGCACCGCCATGAGTAT